>CAZRYI010000257.1:0-3242 GCA_964604255.1 uncultured Nitrospirota bacterium | reverse complement strand
GCTCATTTTTGCGAATGGCATTGCGCAAATCAGCCGCCAGGCGTTGGCGTTCTTTCGCCCGCACATACATTTTATCTTCGAAAAACCGATAACATTTGCCACCATCAGTCTTGGCCTGATACAGCGCCAGATCAGAATATTGCGTCAGGGTGTCTTCGTCGCCATCTACAGGTGGCCCGATTGAAATTCCGATACTTGCTGAAAGAACGATAACATCATGCTGAGCGTCAATTGGCATGGCAAGCGTTGTGCCGATACGATCGGCAAGCCGCTCAAGGTACGGTCGATAGTTGAATTCCTTGACGATCATTACAAATTCATCGCCGGAAAGGCGCCCGGCAATTATTGTATCGCTCTGAAATTCCGCCAGCCGTGAGCCGATGACATTAAGAACATGGTCACCAACAGGATGCCCCAGGGTGTCATTGATTTCCTTGAAGCCATCAAGATCAATGTACAGTAAGGCCATTTCAGTGCCATCGTCACTGGACTGCCGGATCGCATTTTTCAACGCGACCTGAATCTGCGTCCGGTTGGGTAAATCTGTCAGTGTGTCATAATCTGCCAGATACTTGATTTTCTTTTCGGAATTGTAGCGCTCGGTAACATCTTCATGTATCGAAAGCCAGCCACCATTATCCATAGACTGATTTCGAATTTCAACATGACGACCATCGCAGAGGACAAATTTTCTCAGTTTTGCTATTCTGTTGTTCCTCAACATCCTCATTTCATCTATATTTTCATCGACACTCGCTCCAAAACACCTCCCGTGTTCAATACGAATTTTCAGAATTTGCCTCAAATTCATGCCGGGACTTACCTGATCGGGAGATAGTTTGTAAATTTCCGCGTAGCGATCATTGGAGATGATCAGATTTTCATCTTTGTCAAACATAGCCAGTCCGTGCGACATCGCCGAAATCGCCGCATCAAAACGCTGGTTCTGGGTTTGCAGGATTAAATCACGCTGGCGCAGTTCTTTATTGTGGCTTTCAAGTGCTTCTGCGGTTTTCCTCTGTTCGGTGATGTCCTGTATCAAAACCGTATACAGTTCACTGCCGTCAAAATTTAGTTTCGAAATTGAGCCGTGAGCCGGAAACTCTGTACCGTCTTTTTTTCGCCCCAGGATCTCGCGGCGGCTTGACATCTCCTTGATAGCGGTATCTGACTTTCCGAATTTGTCTATATTTGCTTGATGATTATCGCGAAACCGTTCCGGCATCAACTGTTCAAGCGGGCTGCCGATCATTTCCTGTTTGCCGTATCCAAACAAGACTTCAGCACTTTGGTTAAACAGGCAAATCCGGCCTTCCCCATCAACAGAAACAATGGCTTCCGGCACCAACTCAAGAAGCTCTGTCAACCGGCTTTCTGATTTATGTAAAGCCAGGGCTTTCTGTTTTCCGTTCTCCATTTCCTTTTCGAGTTGCCGGGTACGTTCTGCCACCATGTTTTCGAGGCTGGATTCATGGCTCTTAAGCTGAATCATCAACGAAAGTATGTTGGCGGCGCTTTCGAGAAAAACTAGCTCCGATGGTTTTTTCTTGAAGCCATGGGGGAGGTAAAAAACCATTACACCGAGCACTTTTCCATCGTTCAGAATTGGCACATTGTAATGACCGTGCGGCTGCATGCCGTCAAAGCGTATATCATGGCGATCATCAACACAGTCCGCGTGCTGGATGGTCTTTGTCACCGCCGCACGTCCGCACAGGCAATGGCCGAATTTTACTTTTGCGCAAAGGGAGGTGATTTTTTCCCCGAGATTGTGCTCAACAACCAGTTTGAGTGTTTCCTGCTCACCCTCAACCAGAAAAATCCCACCTTTGTTTTGCACCCGAAGCCAGGTTGTCCGCAACAACACATTGAGACATTTTCCCAGGGTTTCTTTAAGCGGCAAACGACTGCTGGTAATCCGCAGCATTTCCATGATGATGCGCTCGGTCTCAAGCCAGCCGCCCGGCCCGGTGTCTTCAATCTGCTCAGCAGTTTCCGGTTTTTGATTTTCTTCTGATGTCATACACTGAACTCTTAACTGATCTTTTATCTGCTCAAATACCTTGTTATGAATGAAGCTCAGGGATTGATCAGACACCATGCCCACCCCCATGCATCAGGCAAATAGTTTTACGTGCATCAAATTTATATTCTCTTAATGATAATTTTTAAAAAGACGAAATCATAAAAAATGACTCTGGATAGAAAAACAAATATTCGACAGGCGATGCCCGGTGATGCAGCCGCCATTCACACTATGGTCAAAGGTCTGGCCGAAGCGCTCGACCTTGCCGGCAAAAGCAAAAGCAGCGTCGATGACCTGTTAAAATACGGATTTGGCGAAAACGCAGCTTTCAATGCCCTGATTGCCGAATGTGACGGAGAAGCCGTCGGCATGTGCACCTATTTTCCGATATTTTCCACCTGGAACGGCCGACCGGGGATTTTCGTGCTCGATTTATATGTCGCCCAAAGCCAGCGTGGAGGCGGGCTGGGTAAGGACTTGTTGATCAGACTTGCCGGCATAGCGCGTGAACGCGGAGCAACCTTCATGCGACTGGGCGTCGATAATCACAATATCCGCGGCCAGGCCTTTTACCACCGCATTGGATTTACGCCGATGGAAGACGAATGCAGCTACCAGATAGATATCGAGAAACTTAGCTAGAACCCAACCTGTGCTTGATCTTGTGCCCGACCTCGACAATAGCCTCAATCACCGGAATGAGTTCCTGGCCAAGATCAGTGAGTGCATATTCCACCGATGGCGGAGAGGTTGGTTTGACGTTTCGCGACACCACACCTTTGCTTTCAAGATCGCGTAATCTTGTGGTCAATACTTTGGCCGAAACCGGCGGAATATCAATTTGCAATTCAGAAAAGCGCCGCGGGCCACCGCTGAGATACCACAAAACATTAGGCGTCCATGCCCCGCCTAAAATAGTCATACATTGCGACAGCGGACACTCATGGGGAGTGTTCGGGCTTTTGTTCTTTCTAACCGGCAAGACCATGCGCTGTCCTTTAGCAATATGAAGTTACTTTAGGTTACCAAGCGGAAACCTTATAATGTACTAACTTAAAGTTATTAGGTTTACAAGGGTAACTCTTTTTCCTATTTGAATTTTATACCAGCGCCCACCCGAGCCTTTTCAGGAGCGCGCATTATTTTAATCAATTCAGGAGAATACCCCCATGAAATTATACTACAAACCCGGCGCATGTTCGCTTGCTTCTCACAT
>CAZRYI010000256.1:0-3247 GCA_964604255.1 uncultured Nitrospirota bacterium | reverse complement strand
TTAAAGTATTCCTCTTCCTTGGAATACCCTTCTTTATTCAGATCTTCTTTCATGGTTTGCTCCTATTTCGACACGCCCAAAACTTGAGCCGTTTTTCGATTTGAAAAATTCACCATCAGCCGAATCCCACAATACGCCCTTTTTTGTAACCTTTTCTGTGCTCAAGGGTCTATCTCCTCATAGGCATAAATAAAAAGTTCAGAAAATAATCTGATCAACAAGACAATATAGGAGGTAGACCCATGACGATTGAAAGAGCCCTCCGGCTCATTGCAGGCAGCGTTTTATTGCTCAGTTTGGCGCTCTCTGTTTTCCATCATCAAAACTGGCTTTTCCTGAGCGCTTTTGTTGGACTTAATCTTTTCCAATCGGGCTTTACCAATTGGTGTCCCATGATGTGGGTGCTTGGAAAGTGTGGTCTTCAAGGGGAAATGAAGATAGGTGAAAAGTAGTCATCTGGAGGATAGCGCATGAAATACATTGTTGATCATCCAAAAACCATCACAGTGTTGATGGTTTTCACAACCCTTGTTTTTGCTATGACCGCAGTACTGCCAAGCCTCTGGCCTGAAAGTTTTCCATCCCTCTACTCGCTTCACATTGATACCGACCCGGAAAACATGCTGCCCGAAGACGAGGCCAGCCGCGTCTTTCATAATCAAATGAAAAAGAAGCTCTCTTTAAATGATTTGATTGTCCTGGGAGTTGTCAATGAGAAACATCCTGAAGGGGTATTCAATCGGGAATCGCTGTCAAGAGTCTATGAGCTGGCCGAATATGCCAAGACCCTTCATTGGACGAACCCTGAGCGCCCTGAAGAACAGATGGGTGTCATTGAGATTGATCTGTTGGCTCCCTCAACAGTTGATAGCATGTCGCAGGCGGGATTGGGCACGGTCAAGTTTGAATGGTTGATGCCGAGTCCACCTGCCAGTGATGCTGAGGCAGTGAATATCCGCCGAAAGGCTGAACGCATCCCGTTTCTGAATGGCACCCTGCTTTCAGAGGATGGAATGGCCATCGCACTCTACATCCCATTAACATCAAAGGAACTGAGCCACAAAGTAGCCACTGCCTTACAGGAAAAAATCGCCACTTTTTCAGGAGACGAACAATATTATATTACCGGTCTTCCTGTGGCGGAAGACACCTTCGGCATTGAAATGTTCAAACAAATGGCAATCTCCGCACCCATTGCCATGCTCATTATCTTCATCCTCTTGTATCTGTTCTTTAAAAAACTGGCTCTGATTATTTCTCCGATGATTGTGGCTGTTGTTTCGGTGATTTCCACAATGGGTTTTTTGATTGCGACCGGAAATACCATCCACATTATGAGTTCCATGATTCCGATCTTCATCATGCCGATTGCAGTTTTGGATGCCATTCACATTCTTTCAGAATTTTTTGATCGCTATCAGGAGACAAAAGATCGGAGACAGACCCTTCTTCGGGTCATGAAAACGCTCTTTGCACCGATGTTGTATACCTCTCTCACCACTGCGGCGGGATTTGCCTCTTTGGCTTTTACTCCCATTCCTCCGGTTCAGACCTTTGGACTCTTTATCGCTTTTGGCGTCATGCTGGCCTGGTTCTGGACCATCACCTTTATTCCGGCATCCATTATGTTCATCAGCAAAGAAACGCTTGAAAATTTTGGCCTGAAGCAGACAGAACATCAAAATAAAGGCTTTCTGCCAGGGCTTGCATCCCTCACCTATAATCACGCCAAAACCCTTTTGGGTGGAACACTTGTCCTTATTTTGCTCTCCGTTTATGGAATTGCTCAGATTAGAATCAACGACAATCCGATCAAATGGTTTGAGCCCTCTCATCCCATTCGTATCGCAGACAAGGTATTAAACGAACACTTCGGCGGTACCTACATGGCTTATCTCAGCTTGGAGGCGACAACACAGGATGCAAGGGTTGATCAATATCTTCCTGCATTTTTGAAGCGACTGAGCACCGATACTAAAGCGGTGGAAGACTTTGTGCCTTCAATAAAAGATGTGTTTAAAAACGTGAGCAATGAGTCCAACATACTTGTTCAATCGTCTCTTTCAAAAGACAGCTTTCTGGATCAACTCGAAAAATTTGTAGAGGTGGAAATGATATCGGCTTCGAGTGAAGCTTTGGAAGCCTGGGAAGAAGTGCTTTTTTCAATTGATAAAGAACGCCAGCAGGGAGAAATTTTCAAACAACCGGATGTCCTCAACTACATCGCCGAACTTCAGGCCCACCTTCTCACAACGGGTATTGTGGGAAAATCGAACTCTCTTTCCGACATCGTTAAAACTGTGCATCGTGAGCTGTTTTTAGGAGAAGATTCGGCCTTCCGTATTCCTGATACCTCCAATGCCGTGGCGCAAACCCTCATGACTTATCAGAACAGTCACCGTCCACAGGATCTCTGGCATTTTGTCACTCCTGACTATCGTACGACGTCTATTTGGGTTCAGCTCAAGAGCGGAGATAATCTGGATATGGAAAAAGTACTGGTCGCAGTTGATCAGTTTTTTAAGGAAAACCCACCGCCTCAAGCCCTCGAATATCGCTGGTTCGGTCTGACCTATATCAACGGGGTCTGGCAGGAAAAGATGGTTACGGGAATGCTCTATGCCTTTGTCGGTAGTTTTGCGATCGTCCTTGCCATGATGGTACTGCTTTTTCGTTCTCTGCTCTGGGGCCTGCTTGCAATGGTGCCATTAACGGTGACGATTGCTTTGATCTATGGCGTGATCGGTTTGATTGGGAAAGATTACGATATGCCGGTTGCAGTACTTTCTTCTTTGAGTCTGGGGCTTTCGGTAGATTATGCAATTCATTTTCTCGCGCGAAGTCGAAGTCTCCAAAAGGAATACGGCTCGTGGGCAAAGGCGCAGCGAGCTGTATTCGGAGAGCCTAGCCGTGCCATCCTGAGAAATGCGATTGTCGTGGGTGTGGGTTTTCTCCCTTTGTTGGCCGCACCCCTGGTACCGTATCAAACCGTCGGTATTTTCATCGCAGCCATTCTTTTTACAGCAGGGGTGGCGACAATTTTAATTTTACCTGCTTTGATAAAAGTCATGGAGCCTTGGCTTTTCCCCAGTTAATTATTAATACGCCCTCAACCTCAAACTTTAGATATCTTTGTCCAGAAGTCATCACGAAGTCTGATTGATTTCAGGAAAGACCTTCCCGTAGAATGAGTCGCTTGTGCCTTATTTTTGATAACCAATTAACTTATAGGAAATGATTTGGTGTT
>CAZRYI010000255.1:0-3256 GCA_964604255.1 uncultured Nitrospirota bacterium | reverse complement strand
GAAGAACTGGTCAAGGACTTATTTGCGGTATTGGAACTGGCTGAAACGGACATGACGCTTTTTTTCCGTGGACTGGGCGATCTTAAAACAGACTTTGACAATCTAAATAACATCGACACCGCAGAACTCATGAAACCCCTGATGGATGCCTATTATGAACCGAAGCAACTCAATGATGACGTGCGTGCTCGTATCGACACCTGGTTACGTATTTACATCTGGCGACTAAAACGCGATGCACTACCCGATGTTCAGCGCCGTGAATCGATGAATGCCGTGAACCCTTTGTATGTACTGCGAAACTATCTGGCCCAGTTGGCCATCGACAAATCGGAGCAGGGGGACCATTCAATGGTCAAGGAATTGTTAGATTTGCTCCGCAATCCTTATAACGAACAAAAGGGAAAAGAAAGCTACGCAGAAAAACGCCCGGACTGGGCAAGGCACCGCGCAGGTTGTTCCATGTTGTCCTGCAGTTCTTGAGTGAAAGGAAGTTTAGATGTCTAAAAATACAACCATTGCTTTAGGGTCTCACTTTGATGAATTTGTTTCTGAGCGAGTAAAAAATGGACGTTATAGCTCTACAGATGAAGTGGTTCGAGCTGGATTGCGACTTCTTGAAAACACTGAAACCAAACTTGAGATGCTCCGCACCATGCTTGCGGAGGGTGAAAACAGCGGATTTTCAGATTATTCTTATGACAAATTAATTCAAGAACTTGATCATGAGGCAGGTTGAAGCACTCCTATCTACTGACAAAAAAGGCTCAAGCCGACTTGATTTCCATTGGACAGTTTTCAGCAAAATCATGGGGCATTACCCGAAGAAATAGTTACTTAAAACAACTCGATCATTGTTTTTCACAACTCTCTGAAAGTCCAAAGCTCGGCGTCGAAAGTAATCATATTGCAAAAGGTTATCGCAAATTTCCTCAAGGCAGTCACATTATTTTCTACAAACAAGCCCAAAAAAATCTAATAGAAATTATCAGGATACTGCATAAAAGCATGGACATTGAAACAAACACCTAAATAGGCAGAACAATGTTGAGCACCATCCTAAAAGCGAAATTACGTGCCTTCTCTCGGGAGTTTTCTGAAGAGTGGCCGACCTACTTGATCTTAGGCCCGGTGATGTTCACTGTGGTTTTTCTGCTTGGACGCAGGGTCTTTAACGACTTTGCTTTTGATGTCGGGCGTCTTCAACAGGTTTCTCTAGGTGAAGAAACCGTTGTTCGTCTGGGTTTTTTATTTCTTTTTCTGAAGGTTTACTTTAACTTTCTTCCCCTAGCAAAACGGCTTTACCCGACCGAAAACAGACTCACCATCGAAGACCTGCTACCCATTGATTTTAGTACCCGATACAAAGTGTTCTACATCGAACAACTCCTGCGTGACCTGCCCTTTTTCCTCTTTGCCGCCTTACTCATGCGCTTTTTCGGGAACATGGATCTCATTCTATGGCCCTTCGTGATTTGGCTCTTTTTCCCCGGCGTCGAAATCGGCTTTACCTTAAGCTGGATTCATGTTAAATCTCCCGACCGGAAGGAGCTGGCTATGGCCTTTTTTATCCTGCTCTTCCTGCTCTGGCTGATCCCCGTCGCACAGTTTAGCTGGTGGGCGGACGCCTTCACCCTCATTTTTGTGCCACTCGGTTATTACAAAGGGTTTAAACAGTGGCGCTATCAGGACATCGGACGGGTCGAGAAGTTTTTGAGCCACAGTCAAAGGCATGAAAAAAGAAGCAAGGCCACAGCCCTGCTGGAAGGTCTCTGTCGATTGATGCCTAAAAAAGTCCGTCCACTCATCAGGCGGGATCTTATTTTGACTGCCCGTAACTTTGTCCCCCACTTTTGGCGTAACCTTGCTTTGTCACTGCTCATTACTTTTGCGGTGATCGTAAGAGGCTCCCTTGCATCGGAGCTTTTTTGTGCCGTCGCCGTCTTCATCCTGGCATCAAGCGTTTCGCCCCTTTTTGCGCTTCAACGCCCCTTTCGTCCAATGGACGTGGTATTGCCACTCCATGTCGAAGAAATCTGGCGTTCAAAACTCATTTATGCACGTCTGATCTCACTGCCGCTGCCCTTCATCATTTGGAGCATTGAACTATTCATGAACCCCCTGCCACTCGAAGCAGCACTTTACCTCTTGCTGAAACTGGTGCTGGTGGCTTTTGCCGTTTCTTCCATCGTGGGGGGCTCCATTTGTGAGGGAGATCAACGTCCCGTCCTGCACTACGTCGTTGCCGCCATGATGTCGGTGCTGGCCAGTGTGTTTATTATTATTTTTCATCCGGGACTGATTCTGCTACTTTTTCCGGTTTTGTCACACCTCAAAGGCTCGGCAATCACCCGCCTCGAAGGAGAAGGAGTCGTCACATAGATGTTGCTTTCCATTAAGGATGCTTCAAAACGCTATGGTGAATTTGTCGCCCTTCATCCCATTCAATTAGAGGTTGAAGGCGAGATTTTTGGCATTATTGGCAATAACGGTGCTGGAAAATCGACACTTCTGAAAATGATTGTCGGTTTACTTGCGAGTGGAAAAGGGAAAATACGCCTTGGAGAATTAAGTGTTCGGGAATCGCCGGAAGCAGTCAAAGCCCTCATCGGTTATCTGCCCGAGTCTCCCCTACTCTACCCGAAACTGACACCGGAGGAACTACTCTATTACATAGCAGAAGTTCGCGGTTTGAAGAATGTCTCTGATGAAATTGAACATTGGCTCAACTTTTTCGGTTTGGCTGAAAAACGCAATGCCCTCTTAGCAGATCTTTCCTTCGGCATGAAAAAGAAGATCTCCATTTCAGCAGCGTTTCTCGGCAGTCCGCCACTCCTGGTCTTAGACGAACCCTTTAACGGTTTGGATGTCGCAACAATGGAAGGGCTTTCAGAAATGATTGTTGCGCGTCACCAGGCGGGTACAACCATTTTAATTTCAAGCCACCTAATGAACTACATCGACCGCCTCTGCCACCGTGTTGTCATTTTAAAAAAAGGAAAAGTGGTGGGAGCAGGCCGACCGAAAGACCTGAAAAAAGAAACAGGACTAGAAGATTTTCATCAATGTTTTCTAAAGTATATGGATGGAAATTTAAAGTGATACAAGCAAGTCAAGAACGCATTTTAAGACACCTTCAAGCCCTGGTCGGAGAACGGCACCCTGAATCCTCTCCTGAAGCACTTCAGGCGGCGGCACACTATGTTGCAAGCGAGATGAAAACGTATGGGCTTGATGTCACAGAACAAGCTTTTGA
>CAZRYI010000254.1:0-3298 GCA_964604255.1 uncultured Nitrospirota bacterium | reverse complement strand
AGCCGATGGAGAGCGCTGTTGCCTCACCAAATTGTCGGTTGAGGGAAATAATTTTGATGCCGGGGGCCTCTTTTTTTAAAGCGACTAAAGACGTTTCGACGTCCTTTTGAATACCGTCAAGCACAAAAATAAATTCAAAGCGCGCCCTGATATTAAGAAGTTCTTTTGAAAAGCGATCATACAGTTCTTTTAAGTCGTCATGTCTTTTGGAAATGGGTACGACAACAGAATAGTCAAAGACCTCTTCCGAATTTTGATCTGTTTGCGTATTGCCTTTATTTAGATTTTCTTTGTTTTTATCTATTTGAGTTGTCTGCATTCTGCGATCCTAAAAAATTCTAACGTTTGGTTTCAGGCCATCTTTCGGTACAAAATCGCCTGTTTTCATTAACAGCTCTCCAATGACACCCATGGCAAAAAGATGAGCGCTTAAAAAGACAAACAGTAAACCCGAGGTTGCCATCATGATCCAGGATTCCAGAGATTTCTCAAAATGGAATATCCCTGCAAGTAGGAAAGAAAAGGCCCCTGCTAAAAAAGGCAGTGATAAAATACTGAACCACAGGGCCGGCCTCGTGACAAATCCGGTGATCATTTTGACGGTCGTAATATCAAAAAAAACACGCCAGGCGCGACCAATGCCATACTTGCTTTCTCCAAACTGACGAGCGCGATGATTCACAACAATTTCAGTCACTCTGGAACCGGTCAGGGTAGACATGGCGGGAATAAATCGGTGCATCTCACTGTAAAGCACGGTGTTTTTGATCACCGATCCACGGTAGGCTTTGAGCGAGCAGCCATTGTCATGAATCCGAACACCGGTGACACGACCGATAATCCAATTGGCAATGATGGAGGGGAAACGACGCGACCAGAATTTATCCTTCCGGTTCTTTCTCCATCCGCAGACCACGTCGTAGCCTTCGTCAATTTTTGCGAGCAACAGCGGAATATCTGCCGGGTCGTTTTGAAGATCACCATCCATGCTGACGATGATATCTCCCTGAGCCGTTTCAAAACCCGCTGCCATTGCTGCGGTTTGTCCATAATTTTTTCTAAAGCAGACTGCTTTGACACGCGCATCGCTTTTATGCAGATCGGCTAAAAGCAAGGGGGTTTTGTCTTTGCTGCCATCATCCACAAAAAGAATTTCAAAATCTTCCCCAGATTTTTCACAGGCGGCTTTGATCTGCTCATACATCACAAAGAGGGACTCCTCTTCATTATAAACCGGCACAACAACAGAGAGCATTCTTTTATGTTCTGATTTTATGGTCATTTCGCTATGATTAAAACCTCTGATATTTAGGAGAGAACTTTCTCCCCGCGTTTAGAAAATACCTCTATTTCCAAAATATCTTCTTTAGTCTGCACCTGCACATTTTCTCCATGTTGGTATTTTTCGGCATTTTGAATGATTTGCCATGTTGCACGGGCGATATCTTCCGGCTGTAAAAGGCTTCCATCCGTTTGTTTTTCTTTTTCGATTTCTAAAAGTTTAGCAGGAAAATTTTTGAGTAGTGTTGTTTCCACAAATGTCGGCGAAAGCCCCAAAACTTTAATGTTAAAACGACTGACTTCACTTGCAAGGCTCTTTGTTAAACCCAGCAGGCCATATTTCGCAATCACATAGGACGACATTCTGGCAGGGGGTGTCCCCGAAATTGCTGTGCTTAAGAAGTATAGGATTGTCCCCGCGCGTCGTTCTTTCATGTGTGGGAGAACTGCTTTAGCAAGTAAAATACCTCCAGATAAGATGACTTCAATATCCTCAAGGCATTCCTGAGATGTCATACGATCAAAGGTTTTTAGTTTCAGCGAACTTGTTACACAGTATACAAGGGCATCAATCTTTGAATCTGTTTCGATGACTTTTGAAATTGCCGCATTGACATCCGTTTCATTTCGAATATCACATTGGATCATCTCACCGTGTTTAAGATTTTTTTTTATTTCCCGAGCCCGCGCTTCATTTTTGAAATAAGTGAAAAAAGTTTTAGCGCCTTGTTCAGAAAAATATCGTGTGATTGCCGATCCAATGCCACCACTGCCACCGACAACAAGCACCACTTTCGACATTTTAGTCATTCTCCAAAATCGTGACTTTTGCTTCTCCGCTCACTGCCACCGCTTCTCGAACAATCACTTCCATTTTGAGGGTCAGGATCTTTGTGCTATCGCTCTTACTGGTCACTGTTCCTTTAACTGTCACCTGATCTTCCAGAAAAATGGGCCGCCTGAATTTCAATGTCTGGCTGAGATAGAGGCATCTCTCTCCGGGACAGTACATGCCAACAAGTGTTGAAAAAAGAGAACCTGCCAACATGCCGTGTGCAATATTTTTTTTAAATTTTGTCTGTTTTCCATAAGCAGGATCACAATGAAGCGGGTTGAAATCACCGGTGAGCTGTGCAAATTGATTCACGGCTGCTTCAGAGATCACCCGAGTAAAAGTATAACTTGCACCCACTTGAATCTCTTCAAATGCCAACAGAGCCGCTTGAGGTGTTTCTTTTACCATTTGTTTCCCCTCATTTATTCAGATGATTTCGTTGCGAAATGCTCGGAATGGCATATTGCGCAATATTTTCTATTCAACCAGAACAACACCATGACCTGCTAAAGCAGCTTTGATCTCTCCAACATTTTTGACGGTTGTCACTTCCTCCATCGTGAACTGGATTTTAAATTGTGTCTCTAATTCGGTCACCAGAACCAATCCATTCATTGAGTCCCAGGTGTCCACATTTTCAGGCGAAGTTGCATCCGTAATGGATGCTTCGTCTATTTCCAATACATCTGACAGGATTGCTTTCAGTCTTTTCATTATCTAATGAGTCCTTATGAGTTGAATAAAATCTGGATATAAATATGTTTTTTTCAGGTCATACACTGAAATTTCACAACGATTATTCTTTTTTTTCGTGGAAAATCCAACTCTTTCAAAAAAACCTTGAGCGGGAATATTTTTCTGAGTCGGGATAAATGTTCCAACGAGGGTCAGTGCCTTTTCATTTTTTGCTTCTTCGATGATATAGGCCACCAAGGTTTCTTCGATTTTTCTACCAAGCACCCTGCAACTTAACAGAAAGCTGTCTATTTCCCATTGCTCAACCCCTTTTTTGATGATTGCAACCCCGGTAATACCATTGTCCCCAAATTTATCTTCCGCTTTTAATGACAAAACCAGGACATCTTCCCGCATTGACAGGGCTTGAATGTCTTCTTCAAGATATCGTTTTGTTGTCATATTGAACTGATTTGTTTTCTGAGTCAGTTGTGAAATACGGGGGAT
>CAZRYI010000253.1:0-3304 GCA_964604255.1 uncultured Nitrospirota bacterium | reverse complement strand
TCATCGGGGATGGCATCGCTTTTAAACTCGCCCCGTGTATCCCGGCGACTGTAAACGGTTTTGTAAAACGCCGCACGTTCGGCTTCACTGATCATTTGCATTCACTTAGTATCCATTCAAAAATGAGGGGCTATTCTAAACGCTTCCCAGCGCGAAATGAATGACTAAATGCGGGATCGTATAGTTTTGAACGTTTGCCTTTGGCGGCCAGGGCTTTGCCGACAATCACCACTGCGGTTTTTGTGATTTTGGCTTTTTTTACGGTGTTGCTCAGTTCGGCCAAACGACAGTCCAGGATCAGTTCATCGGGCCAGGTCGCCCGGTAAACCACAGCACAGGGTGTCTCCGGGGCATAAGCCGTCAGCAGATCTTGTTGCATTTTTTTGACGAGGGTGATGGATAAAAAAAGCACAAGCGTCGTTTGATGCTGGGCCAGCAGCGGTAGTTTTTCAAGATCGGGAACGGCTGTGCGTCCTTCACAGCGGCTTAAAATAACTGTTTGTGCAACATCGGGCACGGTCAGCTCTTTTCCGAGTGCGGCAGCGGCGGCTGTAAATGAACTCACACCCGGCACAATTTCACAGTGAATCCCTTCTGCTCGCAGAGCTTCTGTATGTTCTCCGATGGTGCCATAAATGGAAGGGTCTCCGGTTGCCAGCCTCACAACGACTTTCCCAGCTTTGGCAGCAGGGACCAGGAGCGCAATAATTTCTTCCAAAGTCAGGCCCGCACTGTCATAAATTTCTGCTTTAAGTGCATGAGACAAAACCTCTTTCGGAATCAAACTACCTGCGTAAACAACCAAGTCTGCAGCTTCCAGCAGACGTTTTCCTTTAAGTGTGATGAGTTCCGGGTCGCCCGGCCCCGCACCCACGAAATAAACGACAGCTTCTTTTGTCATGAAATCCCCCCTTGCCCCCCTTTTTCTAAGTGGGGTAAGTAATTGAATGAATGGGAAAGAATCTATTTTGACCTTGATCCTCGTCTTTACCCCACTTAGAAAAAGGGGGGCAAGGGGGGATTTGCCTCAAAACTCAATGCCCTTCTGCGCCTTAATCCCCTTTTGATAAGGATGTTTAATCAAGCGCATTTCCGTCGCCAAATCAGCGATTTCAAGAATCTCCGTTTTCGCCCGACGCCCCGTCAAGGCGACGTGCAAGGCTTTTGGTTTGTTTTGCAGGGTTTCAATGACGGATGCGAGGTTCAAATAATCATAATCCAAAACAATGTTCATCTCGTCAAAAATAACCAGGTCGTAATTGCCAGAGGCCATGCAGGTTTTGCCATAATCCCAGGCAGCTGTTGCCTTGGCAATATCCCGTTCCCGATCCTGCGTGATCCAGGTAAACCCTTCTCCCATGGGCTTGAGTTCAAAGCCCAATTTACGGGCCGAGACCTGTTCTCCGGTTTTCCAAGAGCCTTTAATAAATTGAATCATCACGACCTTCAAACCTGCACCCACGGCCCGCATCGCAAGCCCCAAAGCCGCAGTCGTTTTACCTTTGCCGTCGCCCGTATTAACGATGATTAATCCTTTGCGTTTAGACATGTTTATTCCTCATCCAACAAAAACTGCTCATTTTTTTTGACCAAGACCAGGGTCATATAACCTAAAGTCTGGTTGCGGAATTTTGTTAAATCCCTTTCAACCCGTTCATCCTCCGTGCCGATATAACTCAGCAAAACCGCATTTTTAATCAGCTTCATTTCTTCAAGCAGCTTCACCACCCGATTCAGTTTTGAACCCACTTTCATGAGCACGATGGTATCGAAATTTTCCAAAGCATCGCGCACATTCGACACATCCCGATTGACGGGCAAGATCGCGACCCGTCCTTTGCCTTCCCCAATGCTTTGATTGATCATCGCGGCGGCAGCAGAAAAAGCGGAAATACCGGGAATCGTTTCAATCGGCACATCCGGCAAAAGCTCGCGTAAGGTCTTCACCACATAAATATAGGTCGAATAAAGCGTTGCATCGCCCAGAGTCACAAAAGCGACATCGGCACCCGTTTTCAAAATATCAGCCACTTTTTTAGCATTCAGGTGCCAATAATATTCGAGCTGATTGCGATCCGTCGTCATGGGAAACATCAGTTCTGCTACTTGGGTCTCTGAGCGCATAAAAGGTTCGATGGTATTTAAAGCCAGACTTTCGTCTGTGGCATTGCCTCTGGGATAAAAAATATACGACACTTTTTCAATCACATCACGCGCCTGGAGCGTGAGATATTTGGTGTAGCCCGGCCCGACCCCGATGCCGTAAAAAGTCCCGTAAGTTTTGAGAGACTGCGCGGGTTTGGCTTCAATCACTTTTTGTCTCATGAGTTGCACGGATTTTTCGTCCAGGCTGTCAAGTTCGTACTTACTTTGATAACCGCGTGGCGTAATCATCAAACCATCCAGCGTAAAAGTCATTTTGTTCCCGATGATGACAGTGGTGAGCATACCGATTTCGTATTCCAGCATATTATCTAAGTCCGTCAAAACAATTTGTTCGAGGTCTCGGTAGGCGGATTTGACCAGGGCCACCGGAGTGCTGCCTTTGCGATATTGCAAAAAGATCTTTTGGGCTTCGGCGATTTGTTTTGTACGGCGACCACTTTTGGGATTGTACAAGACGGTCACAAAATCGGCTTTGGCCGCCGCTTCCAAACGTTCTTTGATCACGCGCCAATCCGTGAGTAAATCGCTTAAACTGATGTTACAGAAGTCATGACTGAGCGGCGCACCCATGAGGCTCGCACAGGCGCTACCCGCCGTGACACCCGGCACAACTTCAACATCAATTTCTCCGCCGCGCCGCCAGCCCTTTTCTTTGAGACACTCAAAAGCCGGCCCGGCCATGCCGTAAATCCCGACATCTCCCGAAGAAACGAGCGCGACTTTTTTGCCTGCATAGGCCATGTCCACTGCTTTTCGTGCGCGGGCCAATTCTTCCGTCATGCCTGTGTAAATCACTTCTTTGCCTTCACAAAGCGGTTTCACGAGCCGAATATAAGTCGTATATCCGATAATGGTTTCCGCTTCGGCAATGGCTTCTTTCGCACGTTGCGTGAGATGATCCTGTCTACCGGGGCCAAAACCCACCAAAAAGAGCTTTCCTTTGTTCATGATTTTTCTTCCTTTTTAAAATCAATTCGCGCAATTGCCAGCGTTATATTATTGATTTTTTGTTTGGGCACGATCAAAGTCCCGCCCGAAGAAAGCATGGCAGCAGGTTCCGAAACCCCCGGTGTGCCGACATGTTTCATCACCATCGCGGAAGGATTGGGCGCTTTCACAGCTTTGAGTTTTTCGCTCG
>CAZRYI010000252.1:0-3315 GCA_964604255.1 uncultured Nitrospirota bacterium | reverse complement strand
TCTGCCGAACTCAGCAATCCTGCGACACCGGAAAAATTGCCTCCTACATTCGACAAAATCTGGTTTGACACAGACGCGACTGCTTTGATGGGGCGTCTGCTGTCTTCTAACGAAATGCCACCCTATTGCAGTGTCGGCAAACGCCGCAGCGATTTTCAGGCTTTTGCTGCTGGACAAAATGCCTGGCTGTGGCCTTCTGCTGATCACCTGCCAGCCATTTCTTCTGAAAATGTTGTGATCAAACATGCACCGGGAGACAAAGTCACACTCTATCTTGATGGTGAAGCCGTCAGTGGTTTCCATTTTGAAGGTGGATTAAAAATCATTGCTGGTGATGCCGAAGTCGGGCTCAGCCGCTGGCGCGGTATCAATTTGGTCGA
Organism: uncultured Nitrospirota bacterium; assembly: GCA_964604255.1. Lineage (GTDB taxonomy): Bacteria > Nitrospirota > Nitrospiria > SBBL01 > JAADHI01 > JAJDBU01. Next base: position 2,935 of record CAZRYI010000252.1, on the reverse strand, counting down.
AGGCGATAACCATTTTATGGCTGTGATCAACAATGCGGCAGGCATCGAAATTGATCGTCTTGCCTGTGTGGTTCATTATTCCAGCCCGCCGGTTTCCGCCCGTTTTGTCGAGGAGAAATCAACATTGATTGCGGATGGCATCAATCCTCCCGTGATTGCTGTCCGTCTGCTCGATAAAACGGGGTTTCCGGCGCGTGAAGGCATCTTTGGTGAATTCAGCATTGAAGAACCCTATCGCCCTCTGCGAAAAATCAAGGCCCCGATTGAAGTCATGCCCGGCGCTCCCCAGATTAAGAACGAATTTATCGTTGAGAAAGACGGCATCGTCTACATCCAACTGGAACCCACCACACAAACCGGCTTAGTCAAAGTGACTTTTCCCCTCTTGAAGACTGCAAAAATCATCAAAACCCGGCTCCGACCTCAGAAGCGGAATTGGATTCTGGTCGGTTTTGCAGAAGGTACGGCGGGGTATAACACTTTAAGCGGGAATATCGAGGGCCTTTCAGGCAAGGCGGCCGAAGATTTCTACAGCGATGGACAGCTCAAGTTTTATGCCAAGGGACAAATCAAGGGCGAATGGTTGTTGACGATGGCTTACGACAGTGAAAAAGACACACACAAAAATAAACTCTTCCAAACCATCGACCCCGGCACTTTTTACACGCTCTACGGTGATACCAGTCGCCAGCGCTACGATGCAGCCAGCAGCGAAAAATTGTATTTGAAATTAGAACGGGATGACTTCTATGCCCTCTTCGGCGACTTTGATACCAACTTAAGCGTCACTGAATTGACCCGCTACCAGCGCAGCCTCACCGGTTTGAAATCGGAATATTTCGGTGGGAAATACCAGTTCAATTTTTTTGTCAGTGAGTCGAATCAAGCCTATGCCAAAGAGGAGATTCGCGGCCAGGGTATCAGTGGCCCCTACGCATTGACACGTCAAAACATCGTCATGAATTCCGAAAAAATTACCATCCAAACACGCGATCGTTTTCGTAGCGAGGTGATTGTTTCCTCCGAAACAGTCTCCCGTCACCTCGACTACGATATCGATTATGACAAAGGCACAATTATTTTCAGGAAACCCATTTTCAGCACCGATGGCGGTTTCAATCCGATCTTCATTGTTGTTGAATACGAGTCTTTTGACGAGACCGACCGCTCTGTGAGCTATGGTGGTCGCATCGCCCTAAACAAACCTACAGAACCTTTTGAAGTGGGTTTAACGCATATCGAAGAAGGTGTTGTGGGTGGAAAGTCGCAGATGCAGGGTCTTGACGCAGCCTATGACATTTCAAAAGAAACCCGCATTTCCGCCGAAATCGCCGAGACCCGGGTTGAAGATAATCTTGGCAATAAAAAAGGAGAGGCCTACTTACTTGAATTGAAACATCAGGCAGAAAAGTGGGATGCCAAGGCTTACTTCCGGGAGGTGGGTGTTGCTTTTGGTTTGGGGCAGTTGAACAATTCTGAAGCAGGCACACGCAAGTTTGGTGTGGATACCACGCTTCGACACAATAAAAATCTGGGTGTGAAAGGCCAGGCTTATCGTCAGAAAACCTTGAGCACAGGGGCCACTCGGGAAATTCTCAAAATTGATAGCACCCTCCGTTTGAAAAAAAGCAATCTGAACGCTGGTTTTACGCGTGCAAACGACACCCTGGGCACTGGAGAAACGCAATCCTCGAACCTACTCAGCCTGGGTGGAGATCGAAGCATTCTAAACGGAAAATTGATTTTCCGTGCCCGGCAGGATCTGGCCCTTGACCAGGCTCAAAACAGTGATTATCCCGAAAAGTCCATCCTGGGTGCGGACTATCAGTTGAACAAAAAAGCCATCCTCTTTGCAGAGCAGGAATGGGCAAATGGAAACAATACTCACTCTCAGAGCAGTCGTGTCGGTATCAAAACAAAGAAGAGCAGCCTTTTTACCGAGCAAAAGATATCGAATGGCAAAGGACTTCAGTCGGAAACCCAGCGTATTGGTGCGAAGACTGCTCCCTGGGAAAAAGGGGAAATTGTCACAACGTTTGACCGTGTCAATAATGGCGGCACAGAAACCGACAGAGGGATCGTGGGTCTTTCTCAGGAATGGCTAATCAACGAACGCTGGTCGATGGGTGCAGGTTACGAACGGGGCGAAACCTTTAGATCAAAATCGCTGACGCCGATCAATCCGAATGTACCTTTTGCAAATGGTGGCACAGGTGATTTTTACGCTGTTTCCCTGGGTTTAACATACAAACACAATGGCTATCTCTGGACTAGTCGGCTTGAAACACGGTCTTCTGAGTCCAGCGAAAAAAACTATCTGGCCACATCATTGCAAACAGAAGTCAATCGCAACCTGGGTCTGCTCACCTCATTCACCCTCACGGACGATCAACAAAAGGCGAGTCAGAATAATTTTAAGAGCAAGCTGCGTATCGGAGTGGCCTACCGACCGGCAGAGGGTAAGTGGATCGTGCTCGACAAACTTGACCTCATTCATGAAAAGGTCGGCAGTGTCGTATTGCCCTATCAAAACTATCGCGTGGTCAACAATCTCAACGCCAACTATTGCGCAAACCGGAAGTGGCAGTTGTCTTTTCAGTACGGCGCAAAATTGCTAAGAGAAACCATCAACAATAAAGCCTATGAAAGTTTCATCGATTTGCTTGGCGCAGAGACGCGTTATGACCTGAATAAAAAGTGGGACATCGGTTTTCGGACAAGCACCTTACATTCCTGGCTTACCAGACAGTACGACGCTTCTTACGGTGTATCAATCGGCCATAGTTTCGCAAAAAATGTCTGGGCCAGCCTTGGTTACAACTTTGAGGGTTTTCGAGATGAAGATTTTTCCTTGGCGGACTACACCAGCCAGGGTGTGTTTGTGAAATTCAGAATGAAGTTTGACCAGGAATCAGTGAAAGGGGGATTGGCATGG
>CAZRYI010000251.1:0-3320 GCA_964604255.1 uncultured Nitrospirota bacterium | reverse complement strand
AGTCGGCAATCTTTTTAAAGACTTCGCAGATTTCTCAAAAATTGTTGAAGATGAAACGGGTGTTTAAGAGCAGGAAATAGTGACGCTTAAATACTTTAAGGAAACTGATACTGCCAAAGATGAATACCTTACAGGAGCTTTTCAGTGAAGAAGGCCTTCAGTTTTCCGATTTTGCAATTGAATTCCGGCTACATGCCACCAAACGAATGTTTGAAAGAGATATCCAACAGAAAGATGTTAACTACACTTTGCAGCATGGAAATATTATTGAAAAATATGAGGATGATTTCCCCCTGCCGAGTGTTTTAATCAACGGAAAAATGAGGAATAATAGACCGCTTCATGTTGTGGTTGGTCTTAACAAAATTGAGTTGGTCCTGGTGATTATTACAACATACGAACCTCACCCTGAAAAATGGTCGGAAGATTATTCAAGGAGAGTCGGATGAAATGTGCAATCTGCCGCTTTGGCGATACAAAGACAGGACACACCAGTATTGTTCTGGAACGTGAACAGGCAACGATTGTCTTTAAACACATTCCTGCTAGTATATGCGAAAACTGCGGAGAGGAGTATATCTCCTCCGAAGTTAATCAAGAAATTTTACTGCGCGCGGAAAAGGCTTTTTCCCGTGGGGTCATGCTGGAACTGCTCGACTTTGCCGCATGACACCCTAAAAATAGTCAAGAGATTAAAATGATAACCCCATATTGCACTTATAAAATAATTAAGGAGAATGCTCATGGCAAAGGCTAAATACGTTTATTATTTCGGCGATGGCAAAGCGGATGGACGGGGCGATATGAAAAACCTGCTCGGTGGTAAAGGGGCTGGGCTTGCTGAGATGTCTTTGCTGGGCATTCCCGTTCCTCCCGGTTTTACGATTACCACGGATGCCTGTCTGGCGTTTTATAAAAACGATCAGAACTACCCTAAAGGCATGTGGGAAGCTTCTCTGGCTTCTCTTAAAAAAGTTGAAAAATCCATGTCTGCCAAATTTGGCGATGCCGATAATCCGCTGCTGGTTTCCGTCCGCTCCGGTGCAAGGGCCTCCATGCCGGGCATGATGGACACGGTGCTGAATCTTGGACTCAATGATCAAACCGTGCAGGGGCTCATCAAAAAATCCAATAACAAGTGGTTCGGCTACGATGCCTACCGGCGTTTTATTTCCATGTTCGGCAGTGTTGTTCTGGGCATTGCTCGTGAGCGATTTGAGCAGGCATTGGAACAGAAAAAAAGCAGCCTCGGTATCTACCTGGATACCGACCTGACGGTTGAAGCCCTCATTGAGCTTGTCGCAGAATTCAAAAAAATCGTCTTAAAAGAAACAGGCGAAGCCTTCCCCGAAGATCCGCTTGAGCAACTTCGCCTGGGCATCAATGCCGTCTTCAGTTCCTGGAACGGGAAACGGGCCATTACCTATCGCCGCTTGAATAACATTCCGCATAACTGGGGAACGGGCGTCAGCGTCGTTGCGATGGTTTTTGGCAATCTCGGCCCCACCTCCGGCACCGGTGTTGCTTTTACGCGTGACCCTTCGACGGGCAAGAAAAAGTTTTTTGGTGAGTTTCTCTTTAATGCCCAAGGCGAAGATGTGGTGGCCGGCATTCGCACACCGCTTCCCATCAGCGCTCTGAAAAAGAAGCTGCCGAAAGCCTATGACGACCTGATGAAGATCTATAAAAGATTAGAAAAACACTACAAAGACATGCTCGACATCGAGTTTACCGTGCAAGACGGCAAGCTCTACATGCTGCAAAGCCGGATCGGAAAACGAACCGCAGCGGCCGCCATCAAGATTGCAGTGGACATGGTGGACGAAAAACTGATCAATAAAAAAATCGCCATTTCCCGAGTTGATCCGCAACAGCTCGATCAATTGCTTCACCCCATGATTGATGCAAAAGCGAAGCTGAATGTTATCGCCAAAGGTCTACCCGCCTCTCCCGGTGCTGCCATCGGCAAGGTTGTTTTTTCAGCCGAAGAGGCCGAACGCATGGCAGAACGGAATGAAAAAACCATCTTGGTTCGTGCGGAAACCTCACCGGATGACATCGGCGGAATGCACGCGGCAGAGGGCATCGTTACGGCCCGAGGCGGTATGACCTCTCACGCCGCCGTTGTGGCGCGGGGTATGGGAAAATGTTGTGTTGCCGGTTGCGGTGCGCTTGCCATTGATGAAGCTGCACAAAGCTTTAGCGTGGGGGAACACATTGTAAAAGCGGGCGACTTCATCAGCCTGAATGGCAGCACGGGTGAAGTCATTTTGGGCGAAGTGCCATTGATTCAGCCCAAACTGAGCGCGGCCTTCAAAACCTTAATGTCCTGGGCCGATGCTGTACGAAAGATGAATGTCCGATGCAATGCCGACAACAAACGGGATGCCGCTGTCGCCCGAGGTTTCGGCGCCGAAGGCATTGGTCTTTGCCGAACAGAACACATGTTTTTTGAACCCGACCGCATATTGGCCGTTCGGGAAATGATCCTCTCTGATTCGCTTGAAGGTCGGGAAAAGGCCCTGGCGAAATTACTTCCGATTCAAAAAGGGGACTTTGTTGAAATCCTGAAAGAAATGAAAGGACTTCCCGTTACGATTCGCTTGCTCGATCCGCCACTGCACGAATTTTTACCGCAGACTGACAAGGACTTGCAGATGCTTTCTAAAGAGATGGGTGTTTCAGTCGAGGCCCTGAAATTGAAAACCGATAGTCTGCACGAATTCAACCCCATGCTGGGTCATCGTGGCTGTCGCCTTGGCATTACCTTCCCGGAGATTTACGAAATGCAGGTGGAGGCTATTTTTGAGGCCGCCTGTGAATTAAAAGCGAAACGGATCAATGTGCTGCCTGAAATCATGATTCCCCTGGTCGCACATGTGAATGAGCTGTCCACCCTGAGAACCCTCTGCATCAAAAAAGCAGATGAGGTGATGGCGCGCCGTAAAAAACAAATCGACTACACTATTGGTACGATGATTGAGTTGCCACGCGCTGCCCTGCTTGCGGATCAAATCGCACAAGAGGCCGACTTTTTCTCCTTCGGCACAAACGACTTAACACAAACGACTTTTGGATTGTCACGAGACGACTCTGGAAAATTCCTGCCGGAATATGTTGAAAGAGGCATTCTGCCGGAAGACCCTTTTGTTGCGATTGATCAAGAGGGCCTGGGCGCCTTGATGCGAATCGGTGTTGAAAAAGGGCGATCAACAAAAAAACGCCTTAAAATCGGCATCTGCGGCGAACACGGCGGTGAGCCCAGTTCTGTCGCCTTTTGACATCGAGGTAGCCACTATCGAGTCGTTTTTATATGCGTG
>CAZRYI010000250.1:1481-3323 GCA_964604255.1 uncultured Nitrospirota bacterium | reverse complement strand
CAGATCTCCCCCACAAAGCATACGCCTTAGCGGCTCAAAAATTTTACCCTGTCTACCAACAACCGCAAAACCATGTTGCTCCATCAGCAGTTATTGACCCCACCGCCCAAATAGGGGATAATTGCCGCATTGATGCCCATGTGGGTGGGCAGTCCATCAGACCTAAAGTCCGTGAAGACGGGGATGTGACGACACCGATGCCCGGTGCAGTGGTCAGTGTGAAAGTGCGTCAGGGAGATCAGGTTGAAGCGGGTGCGGTTGTGCTCGTGATTGAGGCGATGAAAATGCAGAGCGAAGTTCATACCTCTATTTCCGGAATCGTCAAAGCCATTTATGTTTCAGAAGGAGACCGGGTGAACCCGGATGAAGTGCTGGTCGAAGTTCGACCGGAGCTTTAGTCCATTATGGAAGAGATTATTCAAAGAATCAGCATCATGGCCCTGCCGCTGATTTTTGCGGTGACAATGCATGAAGCGGCCCATGCCTGGGTTGCCGACAAAAAAGGTGATCCGACGGCCCGGCAGTTGGGGCGAATCACCCTGAACCCGCTCGCCCACATCGACCTCTATGGCACCATCGTGATTCCACTGCTTTTATTGGCTTCAAATACGGGTTTTCTTTTTGGTTACGCAAAACCGGTCCCCGTCAATCCCTACAATTTGAGAAAACCCAAAGGAGACATGGCCTGGGTTGCCTTGGCGGGACCTGCGATGAATCTGCTCTTAGCCATCGTCAGTGGTATCTTCTATCGTCTGCTTTACGACCCCAACATTTTTATTCGAGGCGGCGGTTCCCTTTTTTCGGGTCCGGGCGGTATGTCGTCCTTTTTTCTTGTTCCTCTGCTTCAAATGCTGCACGTTTCGGTCGTCATCAATGTGCTCTTAATGGTATTCAATCTGATCCCCATCCCCCCATTAGACGGCGGGCGCATCCTGGTGGGTCTTCTGCCGCGTAAGCAGTCGGATTATTTCAGTCAGATCGAACGCTACGGCATGCCAATTCTGCTGATCATCATTTTCATCGACCCTTTTGGATTGATGAAAAAGGTGGTGCACCCTGTGATTAGCTTCGTATCAGATTTTATCTTCGGGCAGCGTTTCCTCTGAAAAAATACGCCTCCGATCAATCGATTGTTTAGAAATTCAAGGGAAGGTGGCGAAGGCTGCTTTCCCTTTTTTTTGTGGATTTTCAAGGAAAGTATTTGACTGCACGAACAAAAAATGCGGCCCAGTCTTCCAGGAAAATGAGGCAAACCAGGCTGCCTTATTTTTATGCAATCTGCTGAAAAGCCAGGAAGTACGAAGATTTTTGAACGCAGAGGATCTCTTATCCTCAAGTTATCCACAATATCTGTGGAGAAGTGCCTAGCGGGTCAGGCCGTATTTTGAGAAGCTATTTTTCGTTTGGACCCCAGTCGTTGACGATGGCTTCGGCACTGATGAAATTGGATGCCAGAAGCCCCCCAAAACGTCCAGATTTTCGATAAACACCCTGCACGATGACCCGATGATCCAGCACATTGTAGAGCGGAAAAATCGAGTAGGCTTTGATTTCTGAATCCCCTTCACCAATGGTCAGCTCAAGAAAATTACTGCCTAATCGACCTTTTTTCTGCTCAACGGATCGCACCCACCCAAAGACAGTCACACGATGTTTGTCATGTGCTTCAATATTTTCAAGGGCGACAAGCTCTGGCAGTTCTTTTGCGAACAAGTTGGCCGCCCAAATGACCATGAACATGGAGGATAAAGCGATCACTGCGACAATCAATCCGAGTTTTCGATCTTTATTCATTTTAACCCCCTCTCTTTATTGGAACCTTTTGCACTCTTAAAGCAGCAT
>CAZRYI010000250.1:0-1381 GCA_964604255.1 uncultured Nitrospirota bacterium | reverse complement strand
CCGTTATCAAGGACTTGTCCTTTCAGTTCAGGATGCGGTGTATCAGAGGCGAAGACCCATAATATTTCATCACCGAAGGGCGGCTGAATCCGCAGGCGAAAAGGACGTTCTTGATCCGGCAGCGGCATGAAGAGTCCGGCTTGATAGAAGGCTCCACCCAAGTGCGCACTCGGCACAAGCTGAAGCAGCCCACCTGAGGCATCTTCATAGATCACCAGCAGATAGGCATCCTGATCCAGATTCAAAAAAAAGGAAATTTCATCCCCTTCCTGAAAGCTTTGCCCGTCTCCTAAATGTGTTGTGATCTCTACTTGGATGGGACTGAGTGCGCTTAGTGCTGCTGTCTTTTTGAACACTTTTTCTGGATTGGATGTGCAGGCGCTTGTGAGGAAAAAAATGAAGGTGATAGCAACAAGAGACCGCATAAAGAGGATAACTCGATATTTACAACAAAAAGTGGCGACTGTAGGCGACAAAGAGACTGTTGCTCTGATCGTTTTGTTTGTCACCTGAATCATAGTCGTATTTTTGGGATGAGAATTTCAAGCCGAAGCTGAAACGATTTTCGGGTGTAAAATAGAAGGCCATACCGGCTTCCAAAGTCGTACTTTTGCCCTCACCCACATTTTGACCGTTTGTTTTGACCCTTCCTAAAGGGACAAAGGATAAAGATCCGAAAAAATCCCAACGCGCATTTATCGGATGAAAACCTGAAATACCCAGACCGACACCGTTGAAATTTTGTCTGTGTGTATTATTATCCCACTGGTCTTCGATGCCCTTAAGGCCGGCAAATAATGAAACCTGTTTCCAAAAATAATAACCGACAATCAGATTCAACTCCGTGGTTTTAAGACCGACATCAGAAACCGGTGTTGTCACGCCGTTTGCGGCAACTTGATCCGGCCCCTTGCCGTCAAACTGATAAGTACCGCTCTGCAAACTTGCACCGGCATAGAGCCTGCCTCTATGCACACTCAGGCTGAAACCCACTTGTCCCCCACTGTCGGACTCGAATGCAGTGTTGCTATTTTGATTATCGCCCTCTCGATTTGCCCCGATCACTTTGACACCTATATTAACTGAGAGTCCCTCTTTGTTAAGCGCCTGAGCATAAACCGGCATTAACAGCAGGAAGATTATGAGGTTTGCAAAAAACAGGATGCCAATTTTTCTCATTGTTGTCATTTTTCTCGTTTTTGTCATGGTACTTGATAACTCCTAAAAACTCGGTAAAGGGGCACGTCGTTTCGGTTCATCTTTTTCTTGGCTGGGGGACAGTTCGTTTTGATCAGGCCCTTTTGCCGCCTCTGGTTTTAGGGGCGATCTGGGCGGGTCAATATGCACCTCAACCTTCACATTTTCTTTTGGAATGCCCGTC
>CAZRYI010000249.1:0-3331 GCA_964604255.1 uncultured Nitrospirota bacterium | reverse complement strand
GGGATATTGACGGCGGATGCGCTGGATCACTTCGTTCAATTTTTGAAGGAAATTGGATCGGTCACGTTTTTGAAAGGGGGGCGGGCCGCCTCCGATTTCTCCTGCATCACGCAGTTCGGCCATGAGTTCGCGTGTTGCCAGGGCATCTCCGATATTTTCTTCTGTAAAAGGCGAACCCGTAGGACGAAGCACCTGTGCGCCTTTTTTTAGGCAACGACTTGCAAGCGGAATATCCGATGTGATCACGATGTCCTGCGCTGCCACCTGTTCGGCGATCCAATCGTCGGCAGCATCAAAACCGTTACCGACCACTTTAAGGGTAAGCCCTGCGTCATCAGGAATGCGCATCTGGGAATTGGCAACCAGTGTGACATCAAGACGACAGCGCCTTGCAACGCGGTAGACCTCCTGTTTCACCGGGCAGGCATCGGCATCAACAAAAATATGCAGCAAAATAAACTCCTCCTAGTCATGAATATCGCAACAGAGCATCTGAAGTTCAAGCATTTTCGTGTTCTGGTACTTTCAGAAAACTCATATTAGGCCCGGCTTGATCAGGGTTTTTTTTGCGCCTTCAATTTTTATCCTAAACGTTCAGCTTCAGTTCAGCTTGCCCCGCTATCCTTTCATCACACACAAAAGAAAGGAGGTGCATGATGATTGCACATGAGGAAAAAATAAAAGTTTGGGATCCACTTGTTCGCGTTTTTCACTGGACATTAGTCCTGTTTGTCTTCGGGACATTTTTGACTGGAGAGGATTATATCGATCTGCATCTGCAACTGGGATACGGCATTCTCGGCCTGCTGTTGTTCCGAATTATCTGGGGTTTTGTCGGGACGCGCTATGCACGATTTTCTGAGTTCACGTATCGCCCGAAAGTCGTCATTGCTTACTTAAAAGACCTTGTCTCTTTTAAAGCCAAACGCTATGTCGGACATGGCCCGGCAGGCGGCAGCATGGTGATTGCCTTAATCATCAGCCTCCTCATTGCCTCGGTTTCCGGTTTGGCACTGTACGGCGGAGAAGAGTTGGCAGGGCCACTCGCAGGTTTGATGGTGGGAATTAGTCCTTTTTGGATTGAAGCCCTGGAAGGACTGCACGAACTCTTTGCTGGCCTGGTTGGCCTACTGGTGCTGTTGCATATTTGTGGCGTGTTGTTTTCCAGTTTTGCACATGGGGAAAATCTCATTAAATCGATGTGGACCGGATATAAAACAAAAACGACCGAAAGTCACTCTGAAGTGCCACCTTTGATTGAGGGGGAAGTGCGATGAAAAACCAAGTGTTTATTTTAATCACAGGCTTTTCTTTCTTCCTGTTTCCTGTCTTGCTTCATGCCGCTGTTGTCGATGATCTCATTGAACAGTATCAACAGCAAAGTGGAGAAACCTTGAGTGCGAAATCAGGGGAGATGATTTGGAAAAAGAAATCAAGGGAAGCGAAATCGGGCCAAGTCCGTAGCTGCACAACCTGTCATGGCAAGGATCTTAGGCAAGTCGGCATGCACCAACGCACAAAGAAAAAGATTAAAGCCATGGCCCCTTCAGTGAATGCCAAACGCTTGACGAAGGTTAAATTCATTGAAAAATGGTTCAAACGAAATTGCAAATGGGCCTGGGGTCGCGAATGTACGCCGACAGAAAAAGGCAACATCCTGATGTTTCTTAAAAACCAGTAGTGCTTAAATGCTTGGAGGATTATAATGAAAACGAAGATATGGATGGGTTTTTTGGTGCTGGGAATTTTCATAGGCATCGGGCAATGGGCTGCCAATGGGGACACAGGATTTTTCGAGTCCGAAGGAAGGCCCGCTCGTGTCGGGGTCAAACCCGTACAAAATACTCTGTATGCGGAAGAATGTGGTTCCTGCCATTTTGCCTATCAAGCGGGGCTTTTACCGGCAGCATCGTGGAAGCTGATTATGTTAGACCTTGCCGATCATTTTGGTGACAATGCGGAGCTTGAACCGGAAACACAAATGGCAGTGCGTGATTACCTCGTAAAAAATGCAGCGGATCATGCGTCACAGAAACGCTCTGTTAAAATCATGCGTTCCCTCAAAGGGAAACAAGTGCCGCTTCGCATATCGACACTACCCTACATCGTCCGTAAACATCATGAAATTCCCCAGCGCCTCATCAAAGGTAATACAGATGTCGGTAGTTTGAGCAACTGCACAGCTTGCCATCGCAAAGCTGAACAGGGGATTTATGAAGAAGATACGGTCAACATTCCAGGAGTGGGCAGATGGGACGATTAAATATCAGCAAAAAACCCAACAAAACCCTGGTGGCTTTGGGGCTTTTGTTTCTTGTTTCTTTTTTCCTTGTTGCAGCAACCGGCATCGTTTTTTCTAAGGGAGATCATGAGCGGGCAAAAATACTCAAAGAGATGGGGGATATTCGTCCACTGGACGAAATTCTTGCAAGAGTGAAGCAGGATTACCCCGGAACAATTATCGAAGTCGAATTAGAAGAGGAAGAGGGTCTCATCATTTATGAACTGGAAATTCTTGATGAGCGAGGTGTCGTGCTGGAATTAAAATATGATGCCAAAAGCGGCGCATTTTTGACCGCCGAAGAGGAAGACTAGAAGTGAGGCTTGTTGTGCCTTTAGAGGGGACTTGTGAGGACTCAGCCGAGTTCCTGGATTGATGTGCGGTATTTCTTCGGGAGATGGTGTTATTTCATCTCCCGAACTTGTATATGCCAGGGGCGATAGGCATCGACATCCAAAATATAGGTTCCCGCTTTTTTTTGCACTGAACTTCCCTGACTTTCCGCCTCGACATTCTGGATGGCGGTCCGATGAAAAGTCCCGTCTGTTTTTCTAACAACAATCTCAATCGGCCCTTCCGCGGTATAGAGAATCACCCAAGGCCCCGACGTCGTAAAGGGGACGGTATTGATGCTCTCTTCACCGGAATACTTTGCAATAATCTTATTTTGCTCGGCAAATGAAGCGGGGCGATAAAAAAACAGGGCCGTTGAAACAACTATAATCACAACAATCGTTTTCATTTTAAACTCACAGGTTTTCTGAAAAAAGCGGTGTTTTACTATCACAAATCAGAAGAGATTGCTAATTTTGATTTTAGTCTTGTACTATTCCGGAATACGGATCAAAAAAGGGGGCATCCATGGCATATCTCTATTTATCAATCGCAATTATCGCTGAGGTGGCTGGCACAAGTGCGCTCAAGGCATCGAAGGAGTTTACCAAGCTCTACCCGAGTTTAGTGGTTGTGGTTGGTTATGGTACTGCGATCTATTTCATGGGTCTTGTGATGAAAACCATTCCCATCGGTATTACCTATGCCATTTGGTCT
>CAZRYI010000248.1:0-3335 GCA_964604255.1 uncultured Nitrospirota bacterium | reverse complement strand
GAAGGCACTTGATGGTCTGGTTGATGCGGCAAGTGTGGTTGTTCCGACATCCCTGCATCATCAGGTCTCTAAGACTCTGCTTGAGAATGGCATTCACCTCCTACTTGAAAAACCGATGACGACGACGCTTGAAGAGGCTGATGATCTCATTGAAATTTCGGAACGCACCGGCGCCATGCTTCAGATCGGACACATCGAACAATTTAACGCTGGTGTCCGTGCCTTAAAAACCCATTTGAAACATCCCCGATTTATTGAATGTCACCGCATCAATCCCTTTGTTGCCCGTGGCACCGACGTGCACGTCATTCTGGATTTGATGATTCACGACATCGACATCATCCTATCCTTGGTGGACTCCGAGCTTAAAGAAGTCAGGGCTTCCGGTTCTCCGGTTTTAACGGCCAATATTGATATTGCCAATGTCCGTCTGGCGTTTGAAAATGGCTGTGTGGCCAATATTACCGCCAGCCGTGTCTCGAATATCAAATTGCGTAAAATCCGTATTTTTCAACCGAATGGTTATTTTTCCCTCGACTATGCCAAGCAGGAAATGATGATCTACCGACGGATGGACGAAGGCGGAGACTTCCCCGAAATTAAGATCGACCGCATCGTCGCACAAAAAGAAGAATCCTTAAAAGCAGAATTGACAGCCTTTATTCAGAGTATCCGTGATCACTCGGCACCCACGGTTTCCGGTCGAGACGGACGGCGCGCCCTCGAAGTTGCACTTCAGATTGTCGATCTCATCAAGCAGCATGAACAAGCCTTCCCCCAGTAAACAAAATCCCCAGGCAAAGACCGTCATGATCCTTGCCGGAGAAGCCTCCGGTGATTTGCATGGCGGCGCACTTGCGGAGGCATTGCTTCGGAAAAATCCAGGGCTTCGCCTGGTTGGTTTTGGTGGAGAGGATATGCGGGCCGCAGGCGTAGAGATTCACTATGATGTCAAACAGCTTGGCATCGTCGGTTTAATCGAGGTCATCTACCATTTCAATGTCATCCTGGATGCCTACCGCACTGCAATGCATCTCCTGAAATCAGGTGTGGATCTGATTGTGCTGATCGACTTTCCCGACTTTAATCTCCGAGTCGCGAAGGCAGCGAAAAAGATGGGCATCCCGGTAATTTTCTACGTCAGCCCTCAACTCTGGGCCTGGCGTCCGGGCCGGATTCATGGCATTGCCAAGCGGATTGATCAGATGCTGGTGATTCTCCCCTTTGAAAAAGCGCTGTATGAAAGCGTGAATGTGCCTTGTACTTTTGTCGGGCATCCTTTGATGGATGAGCTGGATCGCCTGGGCATCACGCCTAGCTCTGAGCTAAGGCCGACAAGTACTGCCAGAAGAAAAACAGACGAGGCCTACACCTACCTCAAACAACAGGGGCTTGATCCTGAAGCGGTGACGCTTGGATTGTTGCCAGGCAGCCGGAAACGGGAAGTGCTCTCTCTGTTGCCGACCATGCTTCAAGGTCTGGAGTTGCTTAAGAAGGACTTCCCGAATCTGCAAGTCCTGATTCCGGTCGCGGCGACCCTTCCTCGTGGCCTGATTGCAGAATTCTGCGCGCATTCATCTTTTCCGATTCGCCTCGTCAATGAAAATGTCTATGAGGTGCTGCGCGCCTCTGATGCCAGTGTGCTGGCCTCGGGTACGGTCACCTTGCAGGCTGCGCTTGCGGGAGAGCCGATCATTATTGCCTATACCGTCTCGAAGCTGACCTACATGATCGGAAAATGTTTGATCAAGCTGAATCACATTGGCTTGGTCAATATTGTTGCGGACAAACCCTTCATTCCAGAACTCATCCAGAGTGAATTCACAGCAGACACGGTTTGTAAAGAATTGAAGCGGCTCATTTCCGACGAAACAGCGAGATCGACAATGAAAGCAGGGCTCAGGAATGTTTCACATCGCCTTGGCAAGTCGGGAGCTTCCGGGCGTGTGGCAGAGGTGGTTTTTCAGTGGCTGGATCGGCTTGACGGATCCAAAGGAAAAGGAATAGAAAACAGTCATGCATCTCTATCGTAGACTTTTTGCTTACACCAAACCCTACAGACGACATCTGGTAGGCTCCATCCTCTGTGCTGCCATGGTGAGCACTATGACGGCAGGTTATGCCTGGCTTGTGCGACCCCTGATGGATGATGTTTTCATCCAAAAGGATGAGCAGATGCTCGTGCTTGTCCCGATTGTGACCGTCATTGTTGCTTTTTTAAAGGGTGTTTTCACTTACGGACAAGCTTATCTAATGCGCTTTGCCGCCAGTTGGACGATTTCGGATATCCGCAAAGATCTCTACAAACACATGTTGCTGCTGCCCATCAGCTACCATACTGGAAAGCCGACCGGGGAATTGATTTCCCGAATCATTCATGATGTTCAGGTGATGCAGAGCGCGGTATCGACCGTGGTCAAGGATATTTTCCAGCAGTCATTGACGCTCATTGGTTTAATCGGCGTCATTTTTTATCAGGACTGGCAACTGGCCTGGTTAACACTCGTCGTGCTACCCATCATGACCTATCCGATTGTTTTGATCGGTTATCGACTTAAAAAGATTGCACGAAGGGGGCAGGAGCGCGCGGGGGATTTAACCAATACCTTGCAGGAAACTCTGGCGGGTATCCGCATCGTCAAAGCCTTTGGTAAAGAAGGTTTTGAGTCGGATCGCTTTACCGATAAAAACACCGGATATTATAAAACGGTTGTTCGCGCCGTGGCCGTCGGAGAAATTACCTCGCCCCTGGTTGAAACGATTTTAAGCATCGCCATTGCCTCCATTCTCTGGTATGGCGGTTCAAGGGTCATTTCCGGTGAGATGACCCCCGGCACCTTCTTTTCCTTCATTGCCGGAGCGACCATGATGTACGCCCCCATTAAAGCCTTGAGTCGGGCCAATAACAACCTTCAGCAAGCCATGGCTTCCGCAGAGCGTGTTTTTACCGTCATCGACCTGAAACATGAACACGAAGGCGATGCCGGTAAGCAGGTTTTGGGCCGAATCAAGGGCGATGTTTCTTTTCATAAGGTCTCTTTTTCCTATGCCAGCACCCTGGAGGCCGCTCTGACGGACATCAATATTACAGCCAGGCAAGGCGAAATTATTGCCCTGGTCGGCAGCAGCGGCGCGGGAAAATCGACCCTGATTAACTTGATTTTACGATTTTACGACGTGTCTCAGGGGGAAATCAGAATGGACGGCATCGCAATCAATGAGGTCACCCTTGCCTCACTGCGCCAGCAGATCGGCATGGTGAGTCAAGAAAGTGTGCTCTTTGATGAGAGTGTTCGCTGGAACATCGCCTATGGTTCAGAGGTTGCAACAGAAGA
>CAZRYI010000247.1:0-3339 GCA_964604255.1 uncultured Nitrospirota bacterium | reverse complement strand
AGCTTGTGATTGCAATACCTAGCCTCTTCATGAGAACGAAAAAAAAGGGGGGGGTCAAGAAAGTAACCAGACAATGGTACTGATTGTCGCCAGACTCACACCATAAATTAAGGGAATACACATTCTCATTTCATCCTTCTTTCTCCGAGTTTTTCTCGGGTTGATTGGGTTTTGTTTCCAATAAAACCTGCGTTCTTAAAACTGATCTTTGAAATTCAAAAATGCTGTTTTGAGTTGGGCTAAGTCTGATCGAACTTGTTTCAATTCAGCTTCAAGTTGTTCCAGTTTTTCACCATCGCCTACTATTTCATTTTCGATTTCAGATTGCAATTCGAGGTCTGTTATTTCTTCATTTACCGCCTGCTTTGCAAACAAATGGGCATAGCGCAACTCCTTATGACCCGCCTGACGCGGAAGCTGCTGCATGAAACCCCACTCCGAAAGGTTCTCCAGGACTTCATGGACTTCTTCCAGGTTTTCAAAGGCGTAAACCCGTTCAGAACGGGCGCGAAGCGCACCGGGGGTTTGCGGCCCCTTCAGCATTAAAAGCGCCAAAATGATCAACTCCCGCGGCATCAGATTTTCATTTTTACTTAAACTTTCTCCATACTTTGCGACCCGCACCGACCGACTATCCCAAATAAGGCTTTTTTCCTTCAATAAATCGAGGGTCTTTTTGACCGTCGTTTCATCATAAGAAACGATCGGCTCACGATTGCTGGTTTGGTTGCAGGCATTTTTGAGCGCATTGAGGGAAAGCGGATAATAATCGGGTGTCGTCAAAGCCTTTTCAATCAAAGCCCCCAACACACGCATCTCTTCCTTGTTCAGTTGAATATCAATGACAAATCCTTTCCAACAGTGTTTTTTTTAAATTCAAGACTTGTACAGATGCCAGACATACTTTCAGCGACGACACACCAGCGCCAAAAAGGACAAACTTTATACGCGGGAACACAAGTGCATCCCCTGTTTATATAGTGATGATTTGCTTTGTGTCAATTTTTTTAAAGCCGGATCGGCTCTCTCTTTTTAAGCTAAATCGCGCTCTTTTTTATGCTTTTCTTTTACTTTTCATCGGTGTATTGTGGCGGTGAAACAAGGAAAAAAATCACCCAGGTATTTGGAGTAAAAAACAAGTGGGTTCATGTCCAAAAGGACTCAATTCCATCATCTCGCAAGAATCTAAAAAGGAGGAAAAAATGAATAGACGACCCTTTCGTTTGCTTATTGTTTTAGCGCTGATTATGACGCCCCTCTTTGTATTGCTCTCCTCCCGGGAGGCGAATGCCTTACCCGCGTGGGGCAGAAAATACAATGCCGATTGCAGCCTGTGCCATTCTCCGGCAGTACCTCGACTGAACAAAACAGGTCAGAAGTTTCGTTGGTCAGGTTATCGAATGCCAGATGAATTTGGAAAGTCTCAGGATATTTCAAAGGCCGGTAATTTTCTCTCGCTACGTGCCCGTGGCCGCGCAGAATATAAAAACCCAGATGCTGCACCTGATACCAACCAGTTTGCCTGGCACGATACCACCTTTTTTTATGCGGGGGCCTTAACAAAAACCCTTTCCTCCTTCACTGAACTGGAATGGGAAGATGGTGAGATAGAACTCCTGTCACAGATCCGGGCACTTTCTGGAGATGCCAAACATTTTACAACCCTTCGCCTCGGACAATTTCATTCCATGCAGGGTGTAGGGATTGGTGGTTTTGATCGACCCACCGGCATCAGTCGTCCTGAACCGCTCTCATCAAGAGCGCTGACAACCAGCGGCATTCCCTTTCGGATCAGAGAAAATCAACAAGGGGCCGAAGTAGCCCATGTGGTAAACAATTCCAGAATCATCGTACAAGTGCTCAACGGGCTTGGCATTGGGGGTAATTCGGGAGTTGAAGGAACTCAGGACAGGGAAAAAGATATTATGTTTGCCTTTGAGCACATTCTGGATGATCTCGCCTCTGGATTTACGCTTTATGGTTATAGAGGGGGCTGGAATAACGATGGCACTTTCACCGGAGCTTCAAGCGGCAACTATAACTTCTATCGTTATGGCGCGGTGGCAAATAAGATTTTTCCTTTGGGTTCTGAAATTATCGGAGGTTACTTCCGGGCTGAAGACATGGTGCCGGGTACCGTCGGCGATGTGCAAGGGAACAGCTTTTATGTCGAGGGACAGCACTTTTTCAAGACCGTGGATACAACATTTCTAGCCCGCTATGACTGGATTGATCCCAATGACAGTTTGGGTGGGAATAACCGCACAACAGAAACAATTGGTCTTGTCCACACCTTTGACACCTACCTTCGACTCGCAGTGGAAGGGAACCGGTCTGTGAATGACGCAACCAACAGAACCGACTACGGGCTTGTCGCGGAAGCAATGCTCAATTTTTAGTCATATCCTTCTCAGCGGCAAGGGGGTGTCTTTCCCTTGCCGCTATTTCTATGGAAACGTCAGAGAAATTAGAGGAAAAAAAGATGAAAAAAAATGGCATATTTTTAGTGGCAACCTTGCTTGCGCTGATGTTTGGTACGCTGCCTGTCGAAGCTTCCGAGCTTGAAGCGGGTAAGGTATTTTTTAAAAAAAATCGATGTGGCTTCTGTCACACAATTGAAGGCAGTGGCGGAAAAGTCGCCTCAGATCTTTCGGGGATCGGAAGCAAACGAGACCGCGCCTGGCTTTTAAAGTTCTTCAAAAACCCTAAAAAACTGGTACCCACGGCAAAGATGATGCCGGTGAAGGGCAGTGAAAAAGAACTCAGCGCGTTGGCCGACTATCTGCTCGCTCAGAAATAAAAGGAGACAGCTATCACTCCGGAAAACACTCGACTGCTTAGCTTAAAAACAATCTCGCCTCCGGTCAAAGTCTTATTCACTTGTCTGCTGTTGACCCTCGGCATCGGCTATCTCTTTGCCCTCACCTACCTCTACCTTGTTGAAATCGAACCTCACAATGCAGAAGGGCATGGCTTATTGCAGGATGTGATCGAAAAATATTACGGAAAGCGCGGCGATACACAGCTCGAAGCCGCCTTGAACGGAGCAATGGGAGACAACATCAGTGCTGCTGAAAAAGAGCAGGTCTTTCTCTGGATCAAAGGGGGCGCAACTGAGAAAGATTATGCGGCTGTCGCTCCGATTTTCCAGGAGAACTGCGCAATGTGTCACAACCCGGACTCAGGCTTTCCGATTCCACCCTTGACCTCTTTTGAGGACGTCTCAGTTCTCACCAGCATGGATATGGGACAGTCGGTGAAAGGGCTTGTCCGGGTTTCCCATGTCCACCTTTTTGGCATGAGTTTTATCTTTTTTATGACAGGCGGCATCTTTGCGCT
>CAZRYI010000246.1:0-3345 GCA_964604255.1 uncultured Nitrospirota bacterium | reverse complement strand
CTGTTTGTTATTTCCTCATCGTGATGCAGACAAAAACAAACTTAAATGCTGACGCAACAGACATCGCGTCGCTGCACTATCAGGCATCCGGTCTTGGCCCTGATCTGCTCTTGTTACATGGTCTATTCGACTCCCTCGAAACCTGGACCGCTTTGACGCCCTACCTCACAGGCCAATTTAAACTTCATGCACTGGATCTGCCCGGATTCGGTTTAAGTCCCCTGCCAAAAATCTGGCCATCCTCCATATCGGGCATGGTTGATGCCGTCGTGCGCTACATGGATATTAAGGGGCTTAAAAAAGTCTCTCTTGTCGGAAATTCAATGGGCGGCGGGCTGGCGCTTGCCATCGCACAAGGCCATCCAGAGCGGATTGACCAGATGATTCTCTTAAATCCTTACGGGCTTCCGAGCATTCCGATGGCAGCTACGGGCGCACGCAGACCCCTCATGGGACGCATCCTGCCCTATATCCTGCGTAAAACCGCAATCATAAAATGCGCAAAAGGTATTTTTTCACGATCTTTTCATGACAACAGCCTCGTCTCCGACTCGCTTCTTGAACGGGTGACCTTACCTTTCTCCAGTTTGCAAAAACGAAAAAATCTGTTCCGGTTTTTACGCGCGATTTCTACGGAAGAGATTCAGGCAATTGATCAGAAATTACCCGAAGTGACTCAGCCTGTTTTAATCCTTTGGGGCAAAGAAGATGGATGGCTCTCAGACGAACATTACAAACGATTGGCTTCGCGACTACCCAAAGTCAAAATAAACATTCTCCCTGAATGTGGACACCTGCCTCAGATCGAAAAACCCAAAGCGGTTGCTGAAGCCCTCATCCCCTTCCTAAACAACGGGGATAGCTGAAAAGTTGGGTCAATAACATATTTTTTTGGTATAATATGGCTCTTCAAAAGCCTTGACAAAGTGAGAGATTGAAGCGTAAGATCTCCGCCAGATTCATGCTGTCGTGGACGATGACGTCCCATCCAAAATTTTCTAAATTTTTTGGGTTGGGGCGTTTTTTTTTGACTGATTGCCGTTTCAATTTTCCAGGCTGTTCCCATGCAGAACGAAGAGATTCAGACCTCCTTAATCGCCTCCAGTCCCTCTATGAAGGATATTCTTGACGACCTACCACGTGTGGGGCGCAGCAGGGCCAGTATTTTGCTACGCGGAGAAAGCGGCACGGGCAAAGAACTCATCGCAAAGTTAATTCACGAAATGAGTCCGCGTGCAAACAAAGCCTTCATCAAAGTCAATTGCGCCGCCCTTTCCGAATCCCTCATTGAAAGCGAACTCTTCGGTCACGAAAAAGGGGCCTTTACCGGTGCGATTCAGATGCGGAAGGGCCGTTTTGAGCTGGCACATGGCGGCACACTTTTTTTGGATGAGATCGGGGATCTTTCCCCCTCTGTGCAGGTGAAGCTCTTGCGTGTTTTACAGGAAAGGTCTTTTGAGCGGGTCGGCGGAATGCAAACCTTAAAGGTGGATGTTCGGGTCATTTCAGCAACCCACCGCAACCTTGAAAAAGCCATTGCCGAGGGCAGCTTTCGCCAGGATCTCTATTATCGCCTGAACGTGGTGCCCATGCACCTGCCGCCGCTGAGAGAGCGCCGGGAGGACATTCCACCGCTCATCGCCCATTTTCTCAAAACCTATAATCTGGAAAATCAAAATACCGTCACCCTTTCGCCCGAAACCTTGAATTTTCTAAGTCGATATGACTGGCCGGGCAATGTTCGAGAACTGGAAAACTGCATGGAACGTCTGGTTGTGCTTTCAGATCCAGGAGAGCTGAAACTCAATAATATTCCCACCGCAATGAAGAATTATTTTAATGACATTCGAGAAGTCACCCCGACACCCAAGTTGCATCACAAATCCTCGCTCAACTCCTCTCTTGATGACACCGTTGCGGACATGGAAAAAGAAGCACTCTTCAAAGCCCTGGAACGCTGTGCCTGGGTGCAGGCGAAGGCGGGACGCTTACTGGGCTTGACACCACGACAAGTCGCCTACAAAATCAAAAAATACAAACTGGTGCCAAGTGAGTTGTTTTAATTGGATGCAATGTGAATAAAGTCGCCATCGTCACCGGAGGGGCCAAGCGTTTGGGTCGAGCTATCTGCCTCAAACTTGCTGAGCAGGGCTACGACATTGCGCTTCACTTCAACAGTTCGATTGATTCAGCAAATGCAACAAAACAAGCCATTGAAAAATTAGGCCGACGTTGTTTGCTTTCTCCGGGAGACCTCAGCAGCTTCGATTTTTATGCGCAGCTGATTCACAGGACTCAGCAGAGTTTGGGTCAGCTCAATCTGCTGGTCAATAACGCCTCTGTTTTTGAAAAGCTTGCATTTAAGGATTCTGATCGGTCTTGTTTTGATGGCAATATCAACCTGCATGTGAAGGCACCTTTTTTCCTTTCTCAAGCTTTTGCAGGTCGATGTGAAACCGGTAGCCTCATCGTGAATATGTTAGACACGCGTGTTTCGAGATATCAAACCGAACATTTTCTTTATACCCTGACAAAAAAGACCCTCAAAGAAATGACCCTGCTCTTGGCCAAGGAACTGGCACCCAAAATCCGGGTCAACGGTATCTGCCCCGGCGCAATTCTGGCTCCTGAAAAATCGGGGGAAGGTTATTTAAAAGAACTTGCAGGGGAAACTCCGATGGAGAAACCAGGACAGGTGGACGATATCTTGAATGCTTTGACTTATTTAGTTCAGTCAGATTATGTAAATGGCGAAATATTGTATGTAGATGGCGGGCAGCAGTTGTTGTAGGGGCAACCCTTGTGGTTGCCCTCTCGATACCGCGTCGCACCAAATGCACCACATCACAAATAAAGGTGCATTGTACAAAATGCGGGCGACCACAAGGGTCGCCCCTACGAAATGAGGAAATCATGATTCTAAAAATGGAGAACCTGCGGCTTCGCACGGTTGTGGGTGTATATGATTGGGAAAAAAAGATTCGACAGGAAGTAAGCATCAACCTTCAGGTCAGTTTTGATGGCAGCGAAGCAGCCAAGACGGACGACATTAACCGTACCATCGACTACAAATTGCTTCGCAACCAGATTATTGCACATGTCGAAAAAAATGACTTTAACCTGGTAGAGCGCATTGCATCGGAAGCCGCAGATATCGCCCTCTCTTTTCCATTGGCTGAATCGGTTTGGGTGCAAGTTGAAAAACCGGGAGCCTTACGTTTGACCGACTCGGTTTCAATCATTGTCGAACGTACTAAAAATAGTTCCGATGAAAAATGACGTGATCGTGGGTTTAGGATCGAACATTGATCCGATGACGCACATCGAACAGGCCATCGCTCAGAT
>CAZRYI010000245.1:0-3368 GCA_964604255.1 uncultured Nitrospirota bacterium | reverse complement strand
GAAGATTGCCGGGAAGACAAGCGGAAAGACCAGGGCGACACGCACAAATCCAACAGCACTTTTATACTGCGTCGGTTTCAAAAAAGAAGGGCTGAGGGAAATTGCGGTGATTGCATACAGGAGGGCGACCATGCCCAGGCTGGGCCAAAGTCCCAGTTTCGGCAGCAGAAAAAAACCTGCGACAAGCGCCCCCATAACGCCCCCGACCATATTAGCGGTCATAAAACGCCCCAGCGTCATACCGACACTTTCATTATGCTGACGATGAATAATCCAGGAAAGCGGTAATATCATGCCTGCGGCAATCAGGGTGGGTAATAGCAACAGTGTAATAACCGTGAGCATTTTGATGAGGTATGCGATGGGGCCCATCTCCTGAAAAAGAGACTGCAAGCCACTCGTTTGCACAAAAAACCAGGCCCCGAACGGAATTGAAATGGCAACGATGATGAGACAGGCGCGCATTAAACGAAGCGGGTTTCGTCCTCTTTTCATGAAGGCATCAACAACAAGTGCCCCGACGGACAGAGCAAAAAGAATCAGCACTAAAATCAAAGAAAAGCCATAAATTGAGTTTTGCAGTACCAGGCTGAACATGCGTGTCCACAATACTTCCAATGCCAGTGTGCCCATGCCGGACAAGCCCGCAAGCATCAGCAAACGACGCGAAGACAGTGACTGATTTTTTAAACCTTGCATTGGTGTATTTACTGGTGCGGGACGCTCTGTTTTTGTTTTAAAGCTAAACGACATCAGCACACATACGACGACCAGGATGAGGTTGATGCAAATTGCCGCAATAAAACTCCCCTTTATCCCAAGCCAAAGCGGAAAAAATAAACCGGCACAGGCC
Organism: uncultured Nitrospirota bacterium; assembly: GCA_964604255.1. Lineage (GTDB taxonomy): Bacteria > Nitrospirota > Nitrospiria > SBBL01 > JAADHI01 > JAJDBU01. Next base: position 2,515 of record CAZRYI010000245.1, on the reverse strand, counting down.
GCACCCACCATGCCGCCCAGGGTATTGATCCCATAAAGCAGGGGTGTTTCACGGCTCAATTTATGGGTGTTTCCAGGAAGCGCTTGCAATAAAAGCGGAAGAGTTGCGCCCATCAACACCGCAAGCACAGCCAGCAAAAGAAAAAGAGTTGGCATTGCAAGCGTCCCTTCCCGGTCTTTGAAGAGGAGGACAGCAATTGAAGAAAGTGCCATCAGCAGTTCTAAGAGAGCATAAACACGCAAAGGACTGCGAACAGTCTTTGACCAAAGCCCTCCCAGCATATTCCCCAGAGCAAGACCAAAAAAAATCAAGGCTAAAACAAGCGCGGAAGCCTTCGCCGTATTGCCCAGAATCAGAGCAAATTCCCGAAACCACAGAACTTCATAAATCAATCCAGCAACACCAGAAAAAAAGGCGATGCCCCAAAAGAGTCCTCTGTTATGCGTGCTGAAATTCATATTGATACTTGATGCCCTCAGATCCTCTGTATCACAAACTGTCTCAAATCGGCAAAATCTCACACTTTTCGCAAGTGTTTGTAGGGCGAGTCGCTCAGAATAGGATCTTCAGCTTCCTTCTAGCGAAGGCGTTTGAAGACCTCAGTAATCTGCTGCTTCGTCAAACTGCCTCCGAAGACTTGTTCTTTAATGATCCCCTTCGGATCAATGAAAAAAGTCACCGGAAGCGACACCACACGGTGCTGTTCGGCCACTTCGACATCAGGATCTAAGAGTATTGGAAAAGTCAGACCCATCTCTTTCACCAGTTTTTCGGCTTTTGCTGCTTTTTCGCCAAAGTTAAGTGCCAGCACCACAAAACCCTGATCCTTCAAAGCATCATAGGCTGCTTGCATTTCCGGCATCTCTTTTTTGCAGGGAGCACACCAAGTCGCCCAAAAGTTTAAAAGCACGACTTTGCCCCGGTAATCGGACATTTTTGTGGGTGGCCCCCCGAGCTGATCCAATTGAAAATCAGGTGCCGGGCCACCGACGAGCGGTGGCCTCTCTGCCATGCCTGTTAATAAGATAAGCGCCAGAAGCATCATCATTGACGCAGTTATTTTTTTAATCGATTGATCAAAGTCTTTCATCATTTCCCCATCCTAAAAAGTGTAAGTCGCACCCAAGACCAGTCCGAATTTGGCAACCAGGTTTTCTTCATTCACGTATTGATAAATCGGAAGCTGAAGAAAACTGTAGAGGCCTAAAGTATCCGAGGATTGAACACGAATGCCGGGGCTAAAATAAAGTGTCGTCTCGCCTGTAGAAAGCACCCCTGTCCCACCTGTCGCCGTTTCAAATGTGTCACGACCCGTATGTCGGAAGTTGAACTGGCTGCTGATGCTGATCTTTTTTTCTGTATCCAGGCGATAATTGAGTCCGATATTCAGAAGGCTTTGATCGCCAAAAGCATAATTTAAGTTGTTTTCACCTGTGAGTTGGTAGCTAAGCGATACGAAGGTGTCGAAGCGATGAGGCAGGATTTGATAATCGTAAAAAAAGGAAAACAGATAATCAAAAGACCCCGTGCCCGGTTGAATGGTCGGCTCATTGATATTGCCGTCTCCATTTAAAAGTTTGTACTCCCCCGTCGGAAACTTAATGCCCCCGCCAATCACAACAAGGTGACGGGTTTTGATGACGGGTGCATATCGTGCGATTAAACGCATGTCCCCAATGCCGGAAGCGCCGTCGTCGCGGGTAAAAGTACCCGCCGGATTCGCGGTGGTGACGCCGTCAAAATGTTCATGGGCGCGGTTATTGATGAGTGGAATGACGAGCTGCAAGGTAAAACGTTCTGTCACCCCGTAACCAATGTTCACCTGCACCAGTTCGTTCAGGCTGCGAATTTCTCGATGATGACGATTTTCAATCTCCTTGTTTTCAAAATCGACTTTCGGTACCAGGGCTTCGTTTGTGCTGTTGCTACCGCGTCTGAAATCATCCATCGGCACGTAGCGATAAGAAATATCCAAGGTCATCTGACCGGGAGCGGAAATGCCTTCTTCTGAGCCTGTCACCAGAAAACAGTTGCCCGCTCCGCAGCTTGCCTCAAGCGTGGACGTCGGAAGCAGAGATAAAACAGATAAAACACTTAACAAAAAACCGATGAAAATCGGTCGATGAATGACTGATGACTTCCTGTACATGGTCGCTCCTTCACCTAAATTCCGGGGTTTTAAGCTCCCGGAATGCAGGTTAAATAGATTTTAATCGCAATAATTCAACTCACCCTTCTTCTACCCATGAGAAAAATGGGGAAGGCTGAGTTTTATATTTTTTGTAAAAGGTCGTTCTAAGGCGATTAAAGAGGCGGTGCGCGACCGAAAGGAAGGGTTGTTGACAGAGCTGCCAGGAAGGACTTGATGTAAATATTAGGTGCTTCAGTGGATGGAAGCAGAGAGGCCTCATATTGCAAGGCCACAGATTGTGTTGAAGTCGATGCGGCACACATCCAGGTACAGACAAAAGAAGTGTGTTGGGCTGCATGATCTGCGGACTGCTGATGCACGAGG
>CAZRYI010000244.1:0-3411 GCA_964604255.1 uncultured Nitrospirota bacterium | reverse complement strand
GTGACTGACGAAAAAAAAGATTCAACTATTTTGCTCGAATTTTCGATGTCGCCCTTAACTCAGGGAGAAAGTGTCAGCAAGTATGTTGCACGCTCGCTTGATATTATCGATCAGAGTGGTTTGGCTTATCGCTTAAATCCGATGGGAACGGTCATTGAGGGGTCTTGGGATGAGGTCATGCAGGTCGTCAAATCTTGCTGGGAACGCATGTCTGAGGATTGCGACCGAATTTCAACCGTGATGAAAATCGACTACCGGCAGGGGAAAACCGGTCGTCTCAGCTCTAAGATGGACAGCGTCGAAAAAAAAGTGGGTAGGACGCTCAAGAAATAACACTTGGTGCTAAGTAACGGTAAACCCGGCGTCTTCCACAGCCTTTGTGATTTCAGAAAGACCGACTTTCGCTTCATCGTAAGACAATTCGGCGCTCTTGTCTTCCAGCTCAACCGAAACCTCTGAAACGCCCGTCAATCCCTCTAAAGTCTTTGTGACACTTTCGACACAATGTCCACAGGTCATGCCTTCAATATTGATGCTCGATTCCATTTTTTACATCCTCCATATGCAGCAGTTGATAAAAGTGCGCCATGCTACTCCAGCACAGGTTTTTGAGTCAATGGCTCACTTTCAGCAAGATCAAGCACCTTCTTGACCCAGGGCAGCAGCAGATAAGCGGGAAAAGCCAGAAAAAAGGTGAGCAAAAAGTAGGGGCCATAACCCAGCATTGCCGCCCCGAATCCACCGGCCCAACCCGCCAATGATCGACTCAAAGCGAAAACAGAGGAAAGCAGGGCGTATTCTGTCGCCGAATGCTGCTTGTTCACAATCGCCATTAAAAAGGCCAGAAAAGCGGCGGTGCCAAGTCCCCCCGTAAAAGATTCCAGGGCGCTGGCCCCGTAAATCAAGGCTTTGTGCTCAAAAGGAAGTGCCGCAGCAGTGCTTTGAATCGGAATCACCCATGCAGCCAGGGCGTAACCCAGGTTGGATATGGCCTGGAAAAGACCCAGCAACCAGAGGGACTTGAAAATATTTGTGCGATCTGTAAACCATCCCCCTGCAACACCGCCCAAAATAGAGAGCAGTAGGCCGATATTCACCGAGACCAGACCGATTTCAGTGGCGGTAAATCCGGCATCGACCCAAAAAGGTTTGACCATAAAACCCATCGAACTGTCAGCCAACTTGAAGGTGAGAATGAAAAGCATGACCGGGATAAAATGCGGTCGCTTGATCATGGCAATCAAAGTACCGAACATCGGGCCGTCTGTAATCGTTGGCAGTGTCTTACTTTGATCATCCGGTAATTGTCTGCGACCTGAAATAAACACGGCGAAAAATAGCAAGGCGGCGACAGCACTGAGAACAGTCCAGAAATAAGGCAAAACATCAGACCACTTTGTGACCTTATCGACGAGTTTGAGTGAGCCGAGTACAAAAAATAGAACAACGGCTGTTGCAAAAGGGGAGCGGAGAATACCTTTCAGTTCCGCTCGGAATGAAATTGATTTTTTGGCTGTTCCTGCCTTTTCGGAAGGTGCACGAAGGCAGATAAACCCTGAGACAGCGAGTAAAATCGCCGTCACCAGGTAGGCGCCCGACCACTCAATCTTATCGCTTAAAATCAGGATAAAACCGGAGGCCAACATGCCCACACGGTAAAAACCGATGCGAAGCCCGTTGGCGAGACCGTATTCATTTTTGTTGAGCAGTTCAATTGTATAACCGTCAATGGCGATATCGTTTGTTGCAGAAAGCAGGGTGAAGCAGGCAATGGCGACCCAGACCCAGGGTCCAAAACCCACCTTTATGGCAAAAACGAGCATGATCAGACCCATGAGCACATCAACAATGCACATCCAGCGGCGATGATGACGGTAGTGATCGATTGCAGGTGCCCAGAGAAATTTCAGCGTCCATGAGAGACCGAGCAGACTCATGAAACCAATTTGCCAAAGGGCGATGCCTTGCTGGCGAAAGTGGACGGGGAAGAGATCGTAAAAGATGCCCAGGGGAAAGCCTTCCGAAAAATAGAGGATGGCAATCCAGTACATTTTTGATTTAAGCAGGGACTGTTTTTCGGGCAAGAGGAGTCCGTTTTCTATCGAAATATCAGGAGGCTTTATTTCCGACCGCAAGGGCCGCTTTTTGAATGTCCACCTTGATGAACAATAACAATCCGAGCACAAAAAAGACAATCAGTGAAAGCAGGGCAACACGGTAACTGCCGGTCCATTGAAGTGCCAGACCGAAGAGCAGCGGGCCGAGCCAGGAAGTGCCACGTTCGCTGATTTCATAAAAGCTGAAATAGGCGGCTTCCTGCCCTAAGGGAATCATCTGAGAAAAAACGGAACGACTTAAAGCCTGACTCCCGCCAAGCACAATCGCAATTACCGCAGCCAGTCCTACAAATTGTTGTGTTGTCTCCAGGAAGCCGTAAGCGTAAATCAAGGTAGCGATCCAGATGAAAAGACTCAGCACGATTGCAGATTTCGTCCCGGTCTTGGTTGCAAGTTTTTCAAAAAAAATCGCGCCGAAAAAGGCCACAAACTGAACCATCAAAATAATGCCGGTCAGAGTGGAAATCGGAATGCCCAGTGCCTCTTGCCCGAACAGGGAAGAAAGGGTAATCACTGTTTGAATACCGTCATTATAGAGTAAGTAGGCCACGAGAAAACGGCAAGTCTCCGGGTATTGGCGGATGTGAGAAAGTGTTTGTCTCAAGCGTTTAAAACCGGAAATAAGGGAAGGGCGTGTTCTGCAAAGCGTCTGCGTCCCCCTGCGGTTTTGAAGTCCTTTGAGCGAAACCAGCGTGAAGATGGCCCACCAGAGTCCGGCAGAAGCGAGACTGATACGAACGGCGTGCGCTGTACTCAAGCCGAAAAAATCGGCCTTTGAAAAAAGAAGGAGATTGATTGCCAGGAGAATGCCGCCGCCAAGATAACCCATTGCCCAGCCGCGTGAAGAGACATGGTTACGTTCATCCGCACTGGCGATTTCGGGCAAGAAAGCATTGTAAAAAACGAGGGCGGCACCAAAACACAAGTTTGCGATGAGAAACAGCATCGCCCCGTAAAGGTAGTTTTGCCCGTCAAGAAAATAGAAACCCATCGTGGCAAAAGCGCCGACATATGCAAATGTGGCGAGCATCTCTTTTTTGCGCTCGCTGTCATCGGCAATGCCGCCTAAAATCGGCAGAAAGAGCACCTGCATCAAAACAGACAAAGAAACAAGGTAGGGAAAAAAAGAACCTGTTTTGATAGCAAAACCGAAGGGGCTCACCAGGTCATTGGCATCTGCGGCCGCCTGGGTGATTGTGGTGAGATAGGGCCCTAAAAAAACAGTGACAACCGTCGTCGCAAAAGCCGAGTTCGCCCAGTCATAAAAATACCAGCCGATTTGTTCACGTTTTTT
>CAZRYI010000243.1:0-3422 GCA_964604255.1 uncultured Nitrospirota bacterium | reverse complement strand
GATAAAAAAATCGGAAAGGTCGCTGCCCGTTATCCTCAGGTTCTCGGTATCAAGCGCCTGATTGAACGCATTAACGCCAAAGACAGCAAATCTGCAAGGCAGGGCGGTGTGATTTGGCATACCACAGGGTCGGGCAAGTCTTTTACCATGGTATTCCTGTCAAAAGCACTGATCCTGCATGACGCCTTGAAACAATGCCGTTTCGTTGTGGTGACGGATCGTGTTGATTTGGAAGGCCAGTTGAGTCGTACTTTTAGTCGAGGGGGTGAACTTGCCAGTAAGAAAGATAAAGAGGCCGCTATCGCAACATCTGGCAGACGACTTGCTGAGCAAATATCCAAAGGGAATGAACGCATCATTTTCACCATTATCAACAAATTTGCCATCGCAGCCAAAATGCCTGAATGCCACAACCCAAGCTCTGACATTATTGTTTTGGTGGATGAGGGCCACCGATCTCAAGGCGGCGAGAACTATATTCGGATGCGCCAAGCACTTCCCAATGCCGCTTTCGTCGCATTTACGGGTACGCCGCTCTTAAAGGATGACAAGACAACAAACAAGTTTGGGCCAATCGTTCATGCCTATACCATGCAAAGGGCGGTGGAAGATAAAACCGTAACGCCCTTGTTGTATGAAGAGCGTATTCCCGATCTCAATGTGAATGAGCGGGCGATTGATCGCTGGTTCGACCGTATCACCGAAGGACTGACAGAAGACCAGAAAACCGACCTTAAGAAGAAATTCGCGAAGAAAGGCCCTCTCTATCAATCGGAAGACCGGCTCCGCCTGATTGCCTATGACATTGCCAATCACTTTGTTAAGAACATTGATGAAGGGCTGAAAGGGCAGATTGCCTGCGACAGCAAATTGTCCGCAATCAAAACCAAACAATTCATGGATGAGTTGGGTTTGTTTGAATCCGCCATTGTTATGTCTGCACCAGATACGAGAGAAGGGAATACGGATATTGATGAAAACGGCATTCCCGAAGTGGCGAAGTGGTGGAAAGAAAATGTCGGCTCTCAAGATGAGAAGTCATACACCAAAAATATAGTGTCTCGATTTGAGGAAGATGACGATCTTAAAATTATAATTGTCGTTGATAAATTGCTGACGGGTTTTGATGAGCCGAGAAATACCGTGCTCTATATAGATAAACCCTTGAAGGAGCATAATTTAATTCAGGCCATCGCGCGTGTTAACCGTTTGCACGAGAAAAAAGAATTCGGGTATCTAATCGATTATCGCGGCATTCTGGCTGAGCTGGATACCACCATCGCCAAATATCAGGATTTAGCCAGTCGAACTCAAGGCGGTTTTGATATTGATGATATTTCCGGTCTCTATATGCAAATGAGTACGGAGTATAAAAAGCTCCCCCGTCTTTGTAGCGATCTTCTATCCATCTTCAAGCATGTGAAAAACAAACAGGATATCGAGCAGCTTCGCCAAGTCATTATCCCACGTATGAAGGAAGCGCCTGAGGCCAATGGTGGAAAGTTTGGCGAGATGCTTGATGTGAACCTGAAAGTCCGTGAAGATTTCTATGATTGTTTAAGTGAGTTTGCGAGCTGCCTGAAGGTGGCATTGCAATCCGCCAGTTTCTACGAGGATAAAAGCTTCACCGAAGAAGACCGGAAACACTACAAGGAAACGGTCAAACAATATTCATCCCTTCGCCAGATTGCAAAGTCAGATGCAGGGGAAACCGTCATTTATGACGCGTATGCCGATCAAGTAAAAAAGCTAATGGATAAGCACGTTGTCGGCGTAGAAGTGAAAGAGCCGGAAGGTGTCTATGAAGTTAGCAAAATGGGAAAGATTGCTGATCCAAAAGATTGGTCAGAAGAAAAGACCCGGAACGAAACCGATATCATAAAAACCCGCATTACTCGCATGATAGAGCAGAGCTTGCGGGATGATCCGTACGCACAAGAAGTGTTCTCCAAGCTCTTGAAACAGGTGATAGAAGAAGCCGAAGCGCTGTTCGCCCACCCCTTAAAACAATATATGCTTTTCAGTGAATTTGAAGAAAAAGTCGAAAAACGTGAAGTGGATAACTTGCCCGATCGCTTTTCAGAAAACAAACATGCTCAAGCCTATTTCGGAATATTAAAAATTCATATCGGTGAAAATATTGCCTCAATTGATGATGCTTTGTCGGATAGATGGGTTGGCCTGTCTTTTAAAATCGATGAAATCATTACCACCGCCATCGCAGAACATTCCATTAACCCTCATGATATTGAAACAGAAATTCGGAAAAACCTCCTGCCTATGATGTTTGGCGAGTGCAAAAAAACAGGATCAGGAATGAATCAGGCCAAGGCAATGATCGAAAGAATCATTCAAATCGTTCGTGAAGGGCTGAACAGATCATGAGCAACCTTGTGAAGCAACGGAGTGGTTCTATTCGATATGGCGATCGTTCAATCAATTTCGCTATCGAAGCAAGAGTAACGGACACCCCAAAAGTATTGATAAAAGTACATCCAGATTGCCGGGTGGTAGCACTTGCTCCACCAATGGCTTCCCATGATGAAATTATCGGCGCAGTAAAAAAACGGGCGCGTTGGGTCTATCGGCAGATGCGCTACTTTGAGGCACAACGCGAAAATATTCTGCCTCGTCGCTATTTGAGTGGAGAAAGCCATTTCTATCTAGGCCGCAGACATTTATTAAAGGTCAGGGTAGACGATAAATCGACTCCAGAAGTAAAGCTGTTACGAGGCGTGCTCGAAGTAAAAAGCCGAGAGGCAAAGCCCGACCTTATAAAATCTTTATTGCTTAATTGGTATAAAAAACGCGCCAGAGATGTTTTCGACCGCAGACTGGACGAAGTGATTTCTCAAACGCTATGGGTGAAAGAAAAACCGCCAATCAGGCTGCTTTCAATGCAGACACAATGGGGCAGTTGCTCCCCAAAAGGGCATTTAACACTCAATCCTCATTTGGTAAAAGCACCGCGAGACTGCATTGATTATGTCCTGCTCCATGAGCTCTGCCACATTGCAGAGCATAACCACTCCGAGGGCTTTTATCGTTTGATGAAGCAAGTCATGCCGCATTGGGAGAAGGTGAAAGAGAGGCTTGATGGAATGGCGTATTTTTATTTGAATGATGTTTGAAAAGGGGTTAGTGCTGGGAAGGTAACAGTGGCTTGCAAAAATAATCTCAAGGTAGTTTTTGTTTCTGATATTTGGTTGGGAGCGGGATGCCTCTGGTTTTAGGGGAAGGCTGTTTTCGACGTAAAGTGGACGCCTGAAAAGTGATAATGAATGATTGTTATAATGGCTGTTATGTGCAAAAATTATGGGGCGTAAATTACGCTGTGAAGGGGACTGGCTTGGTAAGTACAGAAATAATTTTAGAGAATAAGCCGATTATTGTACCTTTTTTGAAGTGGGCGGGAGGGAAGC
>CAZRYI010000242.1:0-3438 GCA_964604255.1 uncultured Nitrospirota bacterium | reverse complement strand
AGCATTTGACACTTTTTGTCAAATAAACTCCGCCCCGGTTCTGGTCAGATATAAGGATTGAGTTGAAGCGTCAGGCGGAAAGGGAGGGCCAGGTTCTGTCGTTCGTGAGCAACTTATTTTTCAGCGCCCGCTCCCATAATTTTTCGATGGACGAAGATGTAGACCACAATCACGCAGGATAGTCCGAATAAAATCCACGGAAAATAATCGCGAAGTAGCGCTCCGCCATCCCTCACAAGATCGGCGTAACTCATGCCGCTGGCAAGGCTGGCCATATAATAGCCGATGCCAGCAAGAATGATGGACCAAAGTCCTGCACCCAGACCCGTAAAGAGGGTAAAACGTGTGAGCGGCATTCTTGAAAGCCCGGCAGGAATCGAAATAAGCTGGCGAATCCCCGGAATCAATCGGCAAACAAATGTCGTGACGTCACCATAGCGGTTAAAGATTTCTTCGGCCCGGGTGATTGTCGGAGGAGAAAGGAAAAAATACTTGCCATACTGGTACAAAAATGGCCGTCCCAGCCTCAAAAAAAGAAAGTAGTTGATATAGGCCCCAGCAAGGGAACCGATTGTGCCGCAAATAATAACAATCGTCAGATCCATCATCGGCATCGCAAAAAAGAGTTCGGAGCGATAGGCCAGGAAACCTGCGGGGATCATGACAATTTCGCTGGGAAAGGGGATGAAGGAGCTTTCAACCGTCATCAACAAAAAAACAATGAGGAAGCCCCAAAGGGTCGCATAGGCAACCCCCAACTCGACATACTGGATTAAAAACTGTGTCATAAAAAGGGGCCTAAACGAAAATTGTGGGATGGTTTGTGAGGAGGGAAAGTCCGAGGACTACTTCCCGGCAACTGCCTTCTTTCCAGCAGTTTTTGCTTTGGCTCTTTTTTCGATAGCTTCGACGATGTCAAGATGTTCTTCCGAACCAATCAGCTCGTACAAGTCTTCGGGATCTTCATCTCGTTTGCCCATCAAAAACTGCTCTTTCAAAAAGAGGAGACGCCCGAGCGATTGGATGAGCCTTTTTTCTGAAATCTTCCCGCTTTTTACCGCAGCCTTCAGGGCATCCACAACGGCAAACTGTTCATCAGGTGTGTGGCAGACCAAGGCCATGTCGGAGCCGACTTCTATCGCCCGCACCGCTGCTTCTGCAACCGTAAAGGAATTTGTAATGCCTTTCATTTCAAGATCATCTGTAATGACAACACCTTCATATTGCAGTGTTCGACGTAGCAAGTCATTCACAACATTTAATGAAAGAGAGGCAGGTAGTTCCTCATCAAATGCAGTACAGCAGATATGGGCCGTCATCAAACAAGGTAGTCGATTTTCGATGGCATGAACAAAAGGTCGAAGTTCCAGGTCGGTCAAACGAATAATTTCATGCTGCACTTTCGGTAAAGCTTCATGAGAATCAAGCGCGGTGTCGCCATGTCCTGGAAAATGCTTTCCGCAAGGGATCATCTTCTGATCCAGCATGGATGCGATGATTGACATGCTGTGTTTTGAAACCTGGGTTGGCGTGGTTCCAAAAGCCCGATCCCCAATTACCGGATTATCGGGATTCGTATCCACATCCAGCACCGGCGCAAAATTCATATTAATCCCGACAGCCAAAAGTTCTTTGGAAATAGCCTCAGCTAATTGATAGGTCAAGGGAACAGCATCACACTGGCCCACTGTTCGGGCCGCAGGAAACTGCGTGAAGGGTTTGGGCAGCCGCGATACCCGTCCACCTTCCTGATCAACCGCAATCAAAAGTGGTGCGTCGGGAGCAAGTTTCTGAAGGGCTGCGGTCAATTCAGCGCACTGTTTGGGGCTTTCGATGTTGCGTGAAAAAAGGATTACCCCGCCAATGTAGCGCTTCTGAATCAGCTCTTTGATTTCTTTTGTCGGCGTCAATCCATCAAAGCCCGCCATGACCAATTGGCCGATTTTATGTGTCAAATTCATCGTTTTTTCCGTTTTGCACTCGCACTCAAGTAGTTGATAAGTAGGCGAACACCAATACCCGTTGCCCCCTTCGGAATATAAGCATGTCTGCTGTCACTGTACCAAGAAGTCCCCGCAATGTCGAGATGCACCCACGGGATCTCTCCCACAAACTGCTTCAAAAAAAGACCCGCCGTAATCGTCCCGGCAGAGCGACCGCCGACATTTTTTAAATCGGCCACATCCCCTTCAATTTGATTGAAGTATTCGTCCCAGAGCGGCAAAGGCCAAAGACGCTCACCGCTGTCTTCCCCCGCCCCTTGTATCTTGGAAAGCAGAGTCGCGTTGTTGCCCATCAAACCAATAGCATGTTGTCCAAGGGCGATGACACAAGCACCCGTCAGTGTTGCCAAATCAATCATCGCAGTCGGTTTGTAACGGGCAGCATAACCCAGAGCATCGGCAAGTAGCAGTCTGCCCTCCGCATCAGTATTATCAATTTGAACCGTCTTTCCCGTGATAGTTGTGACAACATCGCCCGGATGCACCGCAGTACCGCTCGGCATGTTGTCCGTTGAAGGAATCAAAGCCACCAGGTTGATCGGAAGACGCAGCGCAATGGCGACCTTCATCACACCCAGCACCGTTGCACCACCCGACATGTCGTACTTCATTTGATCCATGTTTGCAGAGGGTTTGATGGAAATGCCACCCGAATCGAAAGTAACAGCCTTGCCAACCAAAACAATTGGTCGCCCCTTTTTCGACGGGCCACCCTGGTATTCGATGACAATAAATTTGGGGTCTTCAGCAGTACCTTTAGTCACAGCATGGAAGGCACCCATACCCAGTTTTTCAATCTCGTCCCGTTCCAGGATTTCAACTTTGACACCCTCTTGCTCTCCAAGTGAAACAGCCTCCCTCGCCAGATAGCTCGGTGTCACAATATTTGCGGGTGTATTGCAAAGATCACGCACATAACACACACCCTCAGCAATGGCCTTGCCCCTTTGTCCACCTGCTTCGGCATCGACACAAAGTTTTTCATCCGGCACAACGAGCGTACAGCTCTTAATGTTTTTGTTCTGCTTGTCTTTTGATGGCTTCGATTTAAAACGATCCAATCGATACAAACTTAAAATCATCCCTTCAATCAGCGTTTGTGCCAGTTCTGCAATCCCTTCTTTTTTACCAAGTAATTTGGGATCGCAGTGAACAAACAGCGCAGTTGTGCCAATTTTTCTGGCAACAGTCGTCCCTTTGCCAACCGCCTGTCGCAGTCGATCAGCACTCAGCTCCTCACGTTTGCCTAAGCCAACCAGCACAAGCCGTTTCAGGCCAATAGATGACTCTGGCCGGATCAGGATTGTTTCCAAAAATTTGCCCTTAAACCCGTCAGAAGAAAGAATCTTTTTTAAGTTTCCGCCCATCGCCCGATCAATGACTGCGGCAGGGGCACGAACACCTTCCCCCTCAAAAATTCCCAGGATGAAACACT
>CAZRYI010000241.1:0-3440 GCA_964604255.1 uncultured Nitrospirota bacterium | reverse complement strand
GTAGCGGCGGAGGGACTTGAACCCCCGACAAAGTGATTATGATTCACCTGCTCTGCCAACTGAGCTACGCCGCCAAATTGATTGGAGGCTGGTTATAGCATCTTTCTTTTTCCGTCGTCAATTACAGATTTCAGCTCAAGCCAAGTATTTGACATTCCCCACTTTTTCTCTAAAAAATGTCCTTCTTTAAGGTGATCCTGAATATGGAGCGTTCCGTTTGGAATGGGTAATTTCTGTCCTTTTGGGCTGTTTAATTGTGCTGCAAGTGATTTCTTTACTGAAGTCTTTTCAGCGCAATAAAAGTACTCAGGATGCCGCGCTTCTCTTGATGCAGGAACAGCTCGGGCAAATGGGTGCTCAGCTCAATCATCAGCTCAAATCGGTCAATGATCAGTTGAGTGCGACAAGCGGGCAAATCGGAAATCGGCTTGATCATGCCACACGCATTGTCGGGGAAGTAAAAGAAAACCTGGGTGCGCTGAGCAAGGCCACCGAACAGGTTTTTTCGGTGGGAAAGGACATTGCCAGCCTTCAGCAAATTCTCAGCGCACCGAAATTACGCGGGAACCTCGGAGAACTTTTTCTTAGTGAGTTGCTCTCTCAGGTATTGCCCACAGAGCATTTCAGTCTTCAACATCGTTTTAAAAACAATGAAGTGGTTGACGCGGTGATTCATCTTGGCCCTGCTTTGGTTCCGGTTGATTCCAAGTTTCCGCTTGAAAATTTCAGGCGACAGATTGAAAGTACGGATCCCGAAGAAAAAAAGCGCTATCGTCGAAAATTTCGTTCCGACCTCAAAAAACACATCCATCAAATTGCGTCGAAATATATTCTGCCGGACGAAGGCACTTACGATTTTGCTTTGATGTATATCCCTGCTGAAAATGTCTATTATGAAACCATTATTAAAGATGAGTCCTTCGATGATGAGCAATCACTTTGCAACGAGGCCCTCGCAAAACGGGTCATTCCCGTTTCTCCGAATTCATTTTATGCCTATCTTCAGGTCATTGTGCTGGGTTTCAAAGGTCTGCGCATTGAAAAATCGGCACAGGAAATTTTGAATCGATTGCAAGGACTTCATGGGGATTTCAATCGTTTTCGAGAAGAATACGAGGTACTCGGCAAACATATCGTCAATACGCGTAGCAAATATGAAGAAACAACAAAACGCCTCAATCGCCTGGGAGAGCGTCTGACAATGATCGACCAAGAGAGCGCAATGCAAGAAAAGGCAGAGCAGGCACAAACAGATTCGGACAGGACTTAATCTTTCAGGACTCAAAAGAAATAAGGGGAATTTTATGCAAAATCAAGCACAGCCACAACCGGTACAGATCCAGATTGACATCGACGACGCGACTTCTCAGGGGATTTACAGCAACCTGGCACTCCTGACCCATACCGAAACGGAGTTTGTGATTGACTTTGTCTACATTCAGCCACAAGCACCCAAAGCAAAGGTGCGGGCCAGAATCATCACCAGCCCGACCCACACAAAACGGCTTTTGGAAGCACTAAAGGATAATGTGAAGCGTCACGAAGAAAAATACGGCACCATCAAATCACCCACCGTGCCGGAAAAAGAAAATTCGGAGTATCAGGGGCATTATCTTTAGAGAAGTGTCTAATTGCTCTGATTCGAAAGTAGGAAAAACTGGTCGGCGGGGCTGGATGTGCCGTTGGTATTGATGCCCATGTAGATTAGTTCTATGCTTTGAAAGCCTTGTGGGGCGTCAACGCCGCTAAAAAAGCCAGAAGTAATTGAGATCGGGGAAAGTGGGCCGGTACTATATCGCCAGTCACCGGTAAACTTTCCTTGACCATCTCCATAAAGGATGAAGAGTTCGTTTGTCTCTGGCAGGGCGATGGCGATATCGTCGTTTTCTCCCACATTGAAATCTTCAATTGCGATTGTTCCTGGTGTGGAGCTTATAGAAATTTGAAGCGCTGTTCCGAAACTACCATCACCATTTCCAAGTAAAACTGAAATCTGATTACCTGTGCTATGAGCCGCCACAAGGTCTGGTATATCATCCCCATTAAAATTTCCTTTGGCTAAAAAAGTAATGATCTCAGGAAACGAGACGGTTCTGTTTGAAGTAAAAATACCATTATCATTCCCGAATAAAATGAAGAGGTCTTTTGAGTTCTCCCTCACAACGGCTAAGTCAAGTCCTCCGTCCTGATTGAAATCAGCAGGGATCATTTGTATGGGCAAACCTCCGACTGAAAATGTGCCAGTTTCTGTCAGACTAAGACCAAGAATCCCTCTATTTTGTCTAAAAAAAATGACTTCTTCATCTGTCGTACCGACGACTAGGTCTGAAGTCGGGAAATCGAGAATAGCATCGTGAAATTTTCCGGTTGCCAGAGAGGTCGGTGTTCGTCCGGTTATAGGGATTGTTCCCGAAATAGAAGGTGTTTGAGATGACCAGGAGGCAGAGTCCGCTTGGATAAAATAAATTGCCTGATCAAGTCCACTCGCCACTGCCAGATCTGCTGCAAAGCCACCTGAAACGATAAAGTCTCCGACAACCATCGCAACAGGATTATTGAGGGCAATCTTTTTTTCGATAAAAAGTGCTTGGCTAAGCCCCCCAAGCAGTGAGACTTCGTTTCGTGCAAGGTTGCGTGTCACAAGATCAAGAAATTCATCCTCATTCAAATTGATTGTATTTCCGGAGATGACGAACAGTCCTCCCATGGCAATCTCATCAACCCCGGAGAATAGAGACTCTCCCTCTAAGACCGTAATTTGTGTCAGCCCCGCATTGCCGCTGTCTGAAATACTTGTATCGCTGTTTTTTACGGCCTGGACTGTTGCAGTGGAGACCTGTTCGATGACGTCGGCTGAAGTGTAGAGTCCGTTGGCGTCAATTGAACCGGGGCCGCTCAACAAAGACCATGTGACATTTTTATCCAAAGAGCCAGAGACCGTCGCCGAAAATTGAACGCGTCCGTCTTCATCCGGTACGCGAAAAAATTCAGGACTCACCGTAAGCGTGGCCCCTTCTTCAGGATTACTGACAGAGCAGGCGGAGAGGAAGGCGAGGCATAAACCAATCAATAATGTGACACAAAAATCAGATATTTTAATCATTTCCTTAAGTATAACGCATTAAGTTGGATTTACTGCGTTACTTCAAGATTGATGTCGTATGAGCCGAATCGAGCGGCGGAGGGTGGGGCAATTGATGAACGTTCGATGTGAGCGTTGAGCACGATGCCATCACCACCGTTCCATAAAAAAGAGACGGAGGATGCGAGGTTTGTCTTGCCGTTCGGTGGGCAAGCACTTGAACAGTTGGAAAAAGTCTGTCCGCTTGCATTATCGTTTTCCGCTTTCACAAGGGTACCGTTCTCTTCCCGAATCGTGAGCAGAGTATCTGCACCGTTGCTGAGGTCGAAGGTTTGAATGGTATATCGGAGGCCGTTAT
>CAZRYI010000240.1:0-3453 GCA_964604255.1 uncultured Nitrospirota bacterium | reverse complement strand
GAGCGATCAATTTTCAAACCTTCAAAGGGAAATTGCTGCAAATAACTTAAAGAGGAATAACCGGTACCAAAATCATCAATGTAGAGTTGAAAGCCATTCTGTTTGATTTTTTCAAATCCTTCCAGGGCTTCCTTCGCATTACGGAGAATCACACTTTCCGTCACTTCAAGAATAACGGCCGATGGCCTCAGATCCAATGCCGAGACGACCTTCACCAAGTGATCCACAAAGCCTTTTTGCCCGAATTGGCGGGGGGAAATGTTGATGTGCATTGAGCAGTCTTTGTATTTCGGCCCTGCTGCTCTGAGGGTTTTGATGCGTTTGCAGGCTGTTTCAAAAATCCAGTCGCCCAACTGAAGGATAAAACCGTTTTCTTCGGCAAGCGGGATAAAATCTAATGGCGAAATCATGCCTTTTGTCGGGTGCTGCCAGCGGATCAGGGCTTCAAATGAAATGACCTTCTTTGTTTTCATCGCAACAATCGGCTGGTAAAAAAGCACAAATTCACCCTTGTCCAAGGCATTGCGCAGGTCCATTTCCAGTTGTAGCTGCGCCACTGCTTTTGCGTGCATTTTTTGATTAAAGAGCATGTGTTTGGCTTTACCGGAATTTTTTGCGGCGTACATGGCAATATCGGCGTCACGCAGGATTTCTTCGCTGGTATTGTAACCCTCGTGACTCAGCGTAATACCGATGCTGGCGGAGACTTTGATTTCGTGACCATTGAGATACATCGGTTCTGCAATGCGCTCAAGCAGCCGTTCGGCCAACAAAATGGCATCCGCCGGATCATCAAGGTCAATCAAGAGCACAACAAATTCATCGCCGCCCATACGAGCAACACTGTCTGTCGTGCGGACGGTTTCTTTGATGCGCTTGGAAATTTCGATTAAAAGTTGATCCCCGATGGGGTGGCCCAGGGAATCGTTGATGAGTTTAAAGCGATCCAGGTCGAGATAGAACAAAGCAAACTTAGCGCTTTTTCGTCGTTTATCCTGCTCTAGTACCTGAATCACGCGGTCGATAAAAACAGATCGATTAAACAGACCGGTGAGCGGATCATGTGTTGCATCTTTTAATAATCGTCGCTCCGCCTCCACCCTTGCCGTGATATCTCTTGCCGAAATGTAGTACAGCGCATCATTGTCATCCAAGACGATACTGCAGGATAACCAGATGGTTTCTCCGTCACTTCGCCGAAATCGGCATTCGCTTCTAAAGGGTTCACGCCGATCCACTGCGATGGATAAATTAGAAATCAGGCGATGTCGATCAATGGCCCGGATGAAATCAAAAAAGGATTTGGACTTCAGCTCCTGCTCGCTATAACCCAATATTTTTTGCCAGACACCATTGATTTGTTTGAAGTTCCCTTCCTGGTCAACAATGGCCATTAACTCCAGAGACAAACCGAAAAAACGATCCCGCTCACTGATTGCCTGCTTCAGTTCCAAAGTCGTGAAGGCTTGAGAAACAAAGGGCATGAAACGTTTCAGTTGATTCACATGCGAGGAATTAAAATGACGTGATGCCGCGTGAGTACAGACTAAAACCGCACTTTTTCCTGCAAAGTCCAATTTAAAATGCATGGCGGATGTAATGCCTAGGCGAGATTTTTCCGGTAGGCCTTGCCATTCTTTGACGAGATTGACATCAAAGACCGCTGCCGGTTTGCCAGCAAGCACACGCTTTAATAAAGCATCGGGCCGCCAACGGGTTCGATGAACGCTTTCTGTTGTAGAAAGTGTCGGCACCATGAGTCCGCCTTCTACAGCTTCGAGCATAAAAATGTGTTGGCAATCGACCAGGGTTCTCAGCGCCTCGACCAAGGCAATAAAGAGCTCTTCTCTGCTTTTTGCTTCAATGATCGCACGAACCCCTTTGAGTTGAGATTCGTAATCAATTCGCAATTCATAGTGCCGCTGACGCAAGCGTTCTAAATCGAGAAAAGCTTCTAATAATTGCTCGGTTTTTTTCATGATGACGGACTGAAAATGCGCTTAATGTGATCGGCCAAAAAGCATGACGGAGATCATTAAATTGCCGTGCCTGTTTTCTCCTCCGACAAAACAACCCTGCTCCCCAAAGGTAAAAGACCCCATAAACGGGGTGTGCGGCAGCTCTTCTTGTAAACTGCCAACCACTTCGTCAATTCTGTCCTTGATGGTCAACATGCAGCCAGCACAATAGATAATCAGGGCACCAGCAACATCGGAGGCTTCGACGGCATGGATTTCTCTGGCAGACGAGGCAACCCGCGCAGCGCGTGAAACCAGACGATCTTCAGAGCCCTTCATCAGCACCACTTCATCTCCCGGAGCCATATCTGTAAACAGGGTCAAGGCACCATCGGCCTCTACCGTGTTGGGATGGCTCAGTTGATAATAGGGAATATCGCCGATATGACCCGCAATGCGCCCCAGAGGATGTAGTGATGTGACTGCTAAAATACTGCCCCCGGTCGGGAGCGTGTCTGCAATGAGGCCGTTGATCCATTCGTTGTAAACTGCCGCTGCTGGACGATGATCGATTTCATTTAATACTCGGCCATCTGCTTTGGTGACGATTCCTGTAGTAGTAGTGGGTTCGTAGCCGCTATGAAAGGCAAACATCACTTCCGTGGAGGGAAACATAGCGCCGACCACAACGGCATTTCCATAGACTTTATCGCCAGTAAATTGCTTCCACTCTCCTGTAATTGTATTGTCCGCCGAGCTGCCTCCGGCTATGGGCACACCTTCTCCAACGACTTCAGCAATGCCTGCCATCAGGTTTTCTTCACAACCGGGGGCGGCAGTCAACCAGATCATTGCGGGGACTTCCCCCACACAATCGGCCTGCACAAGTGCTTGAGAAATCGCTTCTTTTGCCGCCTGTTTTGGATCATCAGATATGACCGCCGCACTCACACCGTAACTTCCTTCAGGGTCCAAAACCCCGAACAATGAAAGCCCACTGCCGTCATTGCTATGAAATCCCTCCTGCGTCATCGCACCCAGACAGGATGAAGCCCCTTGCACCGGCACGCCAGGTGTCAGTTCATGAATCACGCCTAGAATCATCTCCGGTTCATAGTTGACTGAAAAGCTGACAAGCAGGTAACTCGGTGTTTCGCCCAATTGACTCAGCAAGTGTTGATAGGCCGATTTGACGGCCTCGGAACCGGGCGCTGTTGCCCAGGCAGTGGCGATTTTCATTTTTTCCTCTCTTTCTCTTTTTTCCTAATAAATTGAAGTCATTGTTCAAGTCTCGGCTAAAGCCTGATTTTTACCCGCTCGCTTTGCGGCGTAAAGTGCTTGATCGGCCCGTTCAATCACCGATTCAACTGTGTCCTGAGTTTGGCGCTTGCTCACGCCGATGCTGACTCTAAAAGACAAAGTCCCGCCCTGTTTTACATCACCAAGCGCATAGTGTGTCCCGGCGATTTCTTTGCATAACAAACTTGCCCGTTTG
>CAZRYI010000239.1:0-3457 GCA_964604255.1 uncultured Nitrospirota bacterium | reverse complement strand
ACAAAAATGGTGCTTTTTTCCGGGTCAATGCCAACACTTAAATAATCTTTGACGACTTCTCGAATATTTTTTTTCAAGATTTCAGGATGTTCAAAATGATCGGTTAGGGCCTGGGCATCGGCAATGAGAATATAACATTCATAATCATCCTGGAGTTTGACGCGGTTCGCAAGGGAACCGACATAATGACCCAAGTGGAGGCGTCCAGTGGGGCGATCACCGGTGAGGATTCGTTTTTTTCTAGGCATATTGATTCACATCTCCACAGGGCAGTTTCAAAATAAAACAGCGCATTATGTTCTTTGATCTGGAAACTGTCAAGAATCAATGCCTCAATGAACACTCTTGGGAGCAATCAATTTTATTGACAATATTTCCCTCATTTTGATACTTTTGCTTCGCAGTCATATGACGCTATGGAATGTCGTCAAGAGCAAACCGTCTCGTGTATCCAGCACCGCAAAAAAATCGATGAATACGACACCTTTAAACTTCCAGCAACTCTTCCTCTCCCTGCATCAATTCTGGGCGGAGCAAGGCTGTATCATTCAGCAATCTTATGATAACGAGATGGGTGCAGGCACCTTTCATCCTGAGACTTTTTTGCGTGCGCTCGGCCCTGAACCCTGGCGTACCGCCTATGTTCAGGCATCCCGTCGCCCGACCGACGGACGCTACGGCGAAAATCCGAACCGCCTGCAACGCTACTATCAATATCAAGTCCTCTTAAAACCCGCCCCGGACAACATTCAAGACCTCTACCTGAAAAGCCTGTCTTCTTTTGGCCTGTCTTTGACCGAGCACGACATTCGCTTTGTTCAGGACGATTGGGAGTCGCCCAGTCTGGGTGCCTGGGGTTTGGGCTGGGAGGTGACACTGGACGGCATGGAGGTAACGCAGTTCACTTACTTTCAAGAGATCGGCGGCATTGCACTTACGCCGACATCCGTCGAAATCACCTACGGCCTGGAACGCGTCGCCATGTATTTGCAAGGTATAGACAATGTTTACGATCTGGCTTGGAACGACCATCTGAAATATGGCGATGTTCACTTGGAAGGCGAAGTCCAGTTTTCAAACTATAATTTTAATACCGCCAATGTCGCGACCCTAAAAGAGGCTTTTGCCCATGCAGAAGCAGAGGGCCGCGCCCAGATCGCACAAAACCTGGTGCTGCCCGCCTATGACCAGTGCATTAAAAGTTCCCACCTTTTTAATCTACTGGATGCACGCGGGGCTATCTCCGTGACGGAGAGAACCGGTTATATCGCCCGTGTCCGGGGGCTGGCCCGTGCTTGTGCCAGGGGCTATCTCAAACAACGCGAGGAGGCGGATTTTCCTCTGCTTAAAAAATGAACACGCCTACGCCACAGTCTTCTCGAAATCCGCTGCTGCTTGAAATCGGCATTGAAGAAATGCCTTCCGATGTCATCGCACCCAGCCTCAAACAACTTGCTGAACGCACAGAAAAACAGCTCAATGCACTAAACCTCCCTGCTTCCAAAGCACAGGTTTATGGCACCCCTCGCCGCATGGTGCTTTATTTTGAGCACATTGAAAACCAGCAGGAAAATACAACAGCCTTGGTCATAGGCCCACCGAAACGTGCTGCCTTTGATTCAGAAGGCAAGCCGACAAGGGCCGCAGAGGGCTTTACAAGGTCACAAGGTATTACGCTTTCAGAAGTCGAAATTCTGGATGCCGCAACGCTCGGTGATGCGGCAAAAGGGAAAAAGGGCGAGTACCTTATTTATAAAAAAGCAATCATTGGCAAAACCGCAGCAAGCTTGCTGGCAGAGATATTGCCTAATGTCCTGTCAAAACTGACTTTTCCCCGATCAATGCGATGGAACGAAACGGATGTTGCTTTTGTGCGGCCCATCCGGTCGATTGCGGCAATCTATGATGGACAGATCATCCCTTTTTCTTTTGCCGGAGTGAAGTCGGGAAACCTTGTTTACGGCCATCACATGATGTGCCCGGAAGCCTTCGAGGTCAGTGATTTTGCCGGATATTGCGAAGGACTCTCTCGCCGCAAGGTCATTGTTGATCCCGATGAACGTGTCCGCCGCATTACCTCTCAGATGCAGGACTTGGCAAAAGAAAAAAATGGCCTGCTCAATACCTCCGACGAAAGCTTGCTTTTAGAAGCCGCCTACACCCTTGAATTTCCCAAGGCGATCTGCGGCAATTTTGATGATCCTTTTTTAGAAATTCCCAAAGAAATCATCATCACGGCGATGGCGGAACATCAGGGTTATTTTCCGCTTTACAACGCAGATGGCAGCTTGCTCCCCCATTTTATTACCATTGCCAATATTGACGCAGCCGACATGTCCATCATCCAAAAAGGCAACGAGCGTGTTTTGCGAGCGCGCCTCGTGGACGCACAATTTTATTTTGATCAAGACCGCAAAAAAACACTCGAAGGTTTTGTCGAAGCGCTCAAGCGTGTGACTTTTCAGGAAAAACTGGGCAGCGTTTTTAACAAGGTTGAACGTCTTAAAAAGTTATCGACCTCTCTCGCCAAAAAAATCGCTTGTTCTGAATCAGAGATCAAGCATGTCGAACGCACCGCCCAGCTTTGCAAGGCTGACCTGGTGAGCGGCGTGGTGCGAGAATTTACATCACTCCAAGGCACTATGGGACGCATTTATGCCACGCTTGATGGCGAAAATGGCGCAGTGGGTGAAGCAATTGAAGCGCATTATTTGCCAAAACATGCAGGTGGGAAACTACCGAAAAGTCGGGCGGGACAGCTTGTTGCCATTGCAGACAAGTTGGATACCATCGTCGGTTGTTTCGGCGTCGGGCTCATTCCCAGCGGTTCGGAAGACCCCTACGCACTTCGTCGCGGTGGCTTGGGACTCATTCAAATTATCCTTTCAGACCCTGCATTCAGGTCGCTTTCTCTTTCTGATGCCATTGCAGAGGCCATTCGCCAATATGAAGTGCAAGCCATTTTTTCTGGGGCTGGACTGCTTCAAAAGATCTCCGACTTTTTAAAACAACGCCTGGATGCCCAGCTTCAGTCACAAGGAGTTCGTTACGACCTTCGTGCTGCGATACTCGCCAGACCGCTGACTTACCCTTGGGAACTTGTGGCATGTGCAACAGCACTCGTGCAATTTTCTAAACAGCCTCTTTTTGCAGATCTCATTATTATTTTCAAACGGGCGATCCGAATTTTACCGGAGGACTTTGAAGGCAAACCCGATGAAACGGTTTTAAGCGAACCCGCCGAAAAAGCCTTGTACGCATCTTACAAAAACGTGCAACAATCACTCATCGCCCTATGGGAAAATCGCGAATACGGCCGAATCCTGGAAAAGCTCGCCACCCTGCACAAACCCCTCAACCAATTTTTTGAAGATGTGCTCGTCATGGACAAAAACGAAGCCATCCGAAATAACCGTCTAGCATTGTTATATGCAGTCGGCAATCTTTTTAAAGACTT
>CAZRYI010000238.1:0-3496 GCA_964604255.1 uncultured Nitrospirota bacterium | reverse complement strand
CCCCTGCGGGCCTATGTCTCATGGGAAGGTCATCTCTTTGGATTACTGGCTGGCATATTGGCAGCAGGGATGAATGCACGTTTGAAGTGATGTTTACCAACAGACTTCATCAGAGCTCCCATAAGCGGCATGTTAGTTGCTTATTAAAAGGAAGTACCAAACCTCCGGTTGTTTCCAGCATGATCGACTCGAAGGTTTTTTCATCTAAGCAACAGGAAAGAAACTGCTCAAAAATTGACTATTTTACTCTTAATCTTACTTAAATAGCGCTTAAAGAGCTTGCAAATGAACAACTTATTGGTATTATTTTTTTCTTTAAAAAAGACTGATTTGTCGATACGAACCATGAAACCTGTTCTACTGACGCCAATTAGCAACTCTCAGCCCATCCACCTGAATCATTACGGCCTATATCATTGAGTACAGCTCCTAACAAAAGACCCCCTTTTGTCGGTCACCTGCCATTTCATCACCTTGATCAAGCGCTTTTTTTCGGGCGGGATGCCGAAATTGGCGAAGCACAACTCCTGATTAAATCGCATCGCTTACTGCTTTTATCCGGCCCGGCGGGCGTGGGTAAAACATCTTTTCTCAACGCAGGTTTGATTCCCGCCCTGGAGGATGAAGGTTTTGAGGTCTTTCCACCGGTCATTGTCGGAAAACAGGCCGAGCACGCTAGAATTGATGGCAGCTCAAACGTCTTTATTTTTAATGTCTTGAGTCAGTGGGCAAAGGACGAGAAGACAAATCGTACACAACTGACTCAAGAAACACTCGCAGTTTTTTTGGAGCAAGGCCAATCTGCAACCGAAAAAAACAGGCCGCCGCAACTCCTTGTTTTTGAAAATTTAGAAACCCTCTTTACGCAGTATCCTGAGCACCAGAAAGACCGAGAAGATTTTTTCCACCAGGTACGAGAGGCTTTGACAGTCAATCCACAGCTGCGGATCATCTTCGTGATGCGTCAAGCCAATCTGCATCAACTGGCGGCCTACGCCGACTTACTACCCGGAAAACTGCAAACCCAGCTCCAACTAAAAGCACTCAGTACCCATGCCGCCCTCTCGGCCATCACCTTTCCCCTGGAAAATCGTCACGTCGCCTTTGAAAAAGGGGTTGCGGAAACACTGGTGAAAGATTTGGCAATGCTCACAGAAAAAACAACAACAGGCGAGAATAAATCAATGCCAGGCACATGGGTTGAGCCAAGCCTACTTCAAATCGTTTGTGAACGTTTATGGCACGACATGCCCCACGATGCAGCAGTGATTACAAAAAACCATCGTAGCGCTTTTGCCGACGTGGATCACGCGCTCTCTCTGTTTTATGAACGCTCATTACAGGGGATTGCGTCTGAAACCGGTGTCAGCGAAGAAGGACTGCGAACATGGTTTGAACAGGAGTTAATTACAACCTCCGGTACACGCAGCAGGGTGGCGCGAGGCGAAAAAGAAACCGAGGAAAACATCGCAGTGTTAGAGGCACTCGAAAGTTTTCACCTCATTCGAAGCGATTTTCAGGATCAGACCCAATGGTACACCTTGTCGCACGACAGACTGATCCGCCCCGTCATCAATGCAAACCATGACTGGCGCTCTCGAAAGGAGGAAGAACAACGCACCCATCGGCACTTGGAAAATCAGGCCATTGAATGGGTTCGCCTCGGCAGAAAAGAAACACTGCTACTAAAAGGTGAAGCACTGGTAGAAGCTGAACGCTGGTTGCAGCAAGCGGATATTGCCCGGCACGGAGGGAGCGAAATACTCAAAGCTTTTGTCCGTGCAAGCTTGGAAAAACCGGATGAAACCCAGGTTGAAGCAATCCGTAAAAATGAAGTCCGCATTGACGCTCAAGTCAAAAAAGAAAGCGCTGATTTGGCTTTTGAACGGGCCGAAAAAGAAACCCGCTTAACAAAGCGCCTGAGCCGCCGAACACAAACGATGGTCTTTGTTTTTGTGATTGCCGCCATTGCTGCAATCATCGCCGGTCTTCAGTGGCAATCAGCACAAAAGGCAAAAGCCCTTGCAAAAACTGAATTTCAGCGTGCTCAGGCACAGACCCAACTGGCGCTCAACCGGGCAGAAGAAGCGGAAACAGCCTTAAAGGCCGCCGAGGCCAGTCGCGTCGAAACAGAACAAGCCAAATCAGAGGCCCTTGCGGCCAGACAAAAAGCAGATCAGGAACGGAAGCGGGCAGAAGCGCAGGCGGCGCTAGCCGCTACACGCGCCCGGGAAGCCCTTGCCTCAGCAGAAGAAGCCCTGAGTTCAAAAAAACAAGCCGAAGCAGCAAAAACCGCTGCCATTGCAGCGCAAAAGAAGGTCGCCAAACAATCCAGAGAGGCCCAATCTTTTTTATCCCATTCATTGACAGTCGATGCAGTCAACCATGTGAAAACAAATCCCATACTCAGCGTTTTGTTGGCCATGCAGGCACTTTCAATTGCAGATTTTGCTAAAAAGACAGACATTGCCGAAGCAGAGGATGTGCTCTATCAAGCCATGCACACCCTCCCCCTAAAGTCGGTGCTTTCCGTACATGCCGACAGGGTAAATGCGGTTGTTTTCGGGCGAGGCGGAAAACGTCTGGCAAGCGCCGGAGAGGAAGGCATTGCAAAAATATGGCACACTGAATCCGGCAATGAATTACGCATCTTTGCCCATGACAGTCCCATCACCAGCCTGGCCTATCGTGGCAACGGGAGACAACTTGCAACGGCAGGACTGGATGGACAGATTAAGGTTTGGAAGATTGCCTCTGGAAAGCAGCTTTTCACGCTTTCACACAAAGCCGGAGCAGTGAACAGTGTTGCTTTCAGTCCGAACGAAAAATACATCGCCTCTGCGGGAGAAAACGGCATTGCCATCATCTGGGAGGTCCGCTCTGAGAAACAGCGCAATAAGCTTCGGGGACATCAGTCTGCAATTCACCAAATTGTCTTCAGCCCGAACAGTAAAAATTTGGCGACGGCAGGTGAAGATGGCACGGTGCGTATTTGGGATGTCAAATCGGGAAAAACCCGTCTTAAATTGTCAGGCCATGAGCAAGCGGTAACCGATGTCGCCTTTAGTCCTGACGGCAAACAAATCGCCAGCGCTTCAAAGGATGGCACGGCGCGTATCTGGGATGCCGGTTTTTTTGGTCAGGGTGAAGTGAAATTTGTGCTTGCTGCTCACACCGGTGAAGTCCTCTCCCTCGCCTTCAGTCCCGATGGGCGACGCATTGCCACTGCCAGCAACGACGGAACCGTCAGGCTTTGGAATGCAAATAACGGCGAGGAATTAGCCATATTAACGGGGCATCGGGATGCAGTCACCAGCCTGGCTTTCAGTCCAGACGGTCGTGTTTTAGCCACTGCCGGTCAAGACAAAACCCTTCGGCTCTACTCTTTAGAAATCAAAGATATGATGGCACTCGTCCGCAAACAAAGCAGACGCTCACTCACGCAGGAAGAGTGCAGAAAATATCTACACACAGCAAAATGCCCGCCTAAAGCATA
>CAZRYI010000237.1:0-3503 GCA_964604255.1 uncultured Nitrospirota bacterium | reverse complement strand
GGGGCTGAAGTCCTGGCAAAAAAAATCATGGCTGTTTTTGTGCCGCCTTTTCACATTTTGGAAAGAGATTTTCATCTCACGGTCAGCATCGGAATCAGTCTTTACCCGAAAGATGGCGAAGAAAGTGCCACCCTGGTAAAAAATGCCGACACGGCAATGTACCAGGCAAAAGAAGAGGGAAGAAATACCTATCGCTTCTACACGCCTGCGCTCACAACCGCTGTACTCAACCGCCTGACCCTGGAAACCTCTTTAAGGCAGGCCCTGACAAAAAAGGAACTCATCCTTTATTATCAGCCACAGTACAATCTGAAAACCGGACAAATGTCGGGTGTCGAAGCCTTAGTGCGTTGGCAACATCCCGAGTTCGGGCTGCTGCCGCCAGCCAAGTTCATTCCTTTTGCCGAAGAGTCCGGCCTGATTGTTGCGCTTGGCAAATGGGTCTTGCAGACAGCTTGCCGAGAGGTGGCCAATGCGCAAAAAAAGGGCCACCGCCTGCAAAGTGTCGCGGTCAATGTCTCAGGTATTCAGCTGCTTGAAGCCGATTTTTTTGAAACGGTTCAGTCGGTTCTCGAAACATCTGGGCTTTCACCGAATTGCTTGGAATTGGAAATCACTGAAAGCTTTTTCATGAAAAACACGCAGTGGGCCATTAAGGTGCTGGAGGCCCTACGCGCATTAGGCATTTCCATCGCCATTGATGACTTTGGCACGGGTTATTCGTCCTTGTCCTATTTGAGAGAATTGCCAATCGATACCTTGAAAATTGACCGTTCCTTTATTTCCGACCTGCCGGAAAACAAAAATGGCAAAGCCATTGTCAGCACCATGCTGACGCTTGCTCACGAGCTTCACCACAAAGTAATTGCCGAAGGGGTCGAAACGACAGCCCAGCAGAACTATCTCAAAACACTTGGTTGCACTGAGGGACAAGGTTATCTCTACAGCAAACCGCTGCCGCTCTCTACAATCCTCCTGAACTGTTGTTCAAATAAATGACCGCTCAGACCATGCAAGTTGAATCCCTTTCCTTCGCACGAAACGACAAAACCGTGCTGAACAAAATAGACCTTGAGATAAAAAAAGGCGAAGTACTCGGTTTGATTGGACCCAATGGGGCGGGAAAATCCACTTTCATAAAACTCCTGATGAAATTGCTGAAACCCACAAAAGGCCGTATTTTATTGGAAGGCAAAACACTCGTCGATTTCAAACAACAAGCACTGGCAAAGCGCCTTGCTTACCTGCCGCAATCACTTTCTGCCGAAACGCCTTTTACCTGTTTGGATGTTGTCTTGATGGGGCGATATGCCGGGCTGAAGCGATTTGAGAGCCTGCAAAAAAAAGATTTACGCATTGCCAAAGCCGCTATGGCCCAAACCGAAACTGCTGCTTTTGCGACGAAAAGCATCACTGAACTGTCCGGTGGAGAGTTGCAACGCGTATTGCTAGCCCGCGCGCTGGCTCAGGGTGCCGACTATCTTTTTTTGGACGAACCCACTGCCAACCTTGACCCGCATTATCAACTTGCATTGCTTGAGCTTGTCGCCTCCCTCGCTAAAAAAAAGGTCGCTGTTATCCTGGCGATTCACGACCTCAATCTGGCAGCGCGCTATTGTCATCGTCTGGTTCTGATTCACAAAGGCACTATTTTAGCGGACGGGCCACCGGAGAAAGTCTTAATCCCCTCAACACTTCAATCTGTTTATGGCATTGAAGCCAGCGTCTTCCGTCATCAAACAACCGGTCAGCTCTGCGTCCTGCCGCTTCGCATTAAGAATGGCAATAAAGTCGAAACCGAGCCTGGCTTGCCAAGCTGAGATCTTTATTCGGACTATGCTAAAATTCCGATATGCGTGCCCTCCTGATTCCTATATTGATTGGTTTGCTAACCGCCATCATTGCTCAGAGCAAGGGGAAATCCTTTTTTGGCTGGTGGCTCTACGGTGCAATGACGCCGCCCTTTGCACTGCTCTACGCCATTTTCCTCCCCAAAGAAAACAAAACCGGCCATAACAAAACCGACCTTTTACAATGCCCGCACTGCCAGGAAATGATCCCTGCCGATGCCAGCCATTGTCGCGTTTGTCAGAAAAAAATTGACGTCATTGATGTGTAGTTCGAGGAAACCCTGATGAAACACAGCCATGCTTTATTGACCTTTGCAATGGCCTCCGCATTTTTTACGCACACTGCATTTGCAGGGGAGATGCTCAAGGTGCCAGCCGGCCCTTTTTTAATGGGCACAGCCGACTCAGAACAAACACGCATATTAGATGATTTTATGATTGATGCCACTGAAGTGAGCAATGCCGCCTTTAAACAACACTTCCCCCTACACACATTCCCGCTCGGCAAAGAAGGTCATCCGGTCAGCCAGGTCAACTGGGCTGAAGCGAAGACTTATTGTACTTTTGTCAACAAACGACTGCCCAGCGAGGCAGAATGGGAAAAAGCCGCCCGTGGCCCGGAAGCGCGTATTTATCCCTGGGGAAACAAAAAACTGAGGCGAAGGGCGCACCCCTCCTACTCCGGCATGGTGAAACGCATTGTTGGGTACAACAAAAAAGACATTTCTATTTATGGAGCGAAAGAGATGGCCTCTTCCGTTTGGGAGTGGACGACGGGAGAAATCGCGGATCTTAAAGTCGTACGAGGAGGTCTTTGGAACGAACATCTCGATTATGAATACAGCAAAACCACGGATCGCTTCGGCATCGCCCCTGAAAAACGATATATTTTCATCGGTTTTCGATGCGCACGATAGTGCCCATTGGGCGGCGGAAATTTATATCAAAAGTCCTTTTGGGAATCGTTGGTTTTTTTGCGGCCCTGAGCGGAAAAAAATCCCTGGTCTTTGCTGGCTTTAACTTTTGGCGATCTTCTGACTATGTTGGAAAAACCCGTGAGAGCCCGTATGAAAAATTTTACATCCAATATTACAAACCTTTCAGAAGGATTCAGGCAGATTCCTGGCAACTTAAAGTGACAGGGGCCTGTGATTTACCACAAAACTTTACCCTGAACGATCTAAAAAAGTTGCCACAAAAAAAACAGACCTCACGCATCAAATGTGTCGAATGCTGGTCTGCCAAGGCAGAGTGGGCCGGGTTCGATTTTTCAGAGTTGACTCAAATCGTAAAACCGCTCCCGGAAGCGGTGGGGGTTTTATTTCATTGTGCCGATACCTATGTTGAATATCTTTCGCTGGCGGATTTACGACATGAACGCACTTTATTAGTGCATACGATGAATGGCACAGCACTCAGCGATGAACATGGCAGTCCGTTGCGTGTCATCATTCCCTATAAATATGGCTACAAAAGCCCGAAAGCTATTTTAGAATTGTCTTTTGTGACAGAAGCAGGGCGAGGCACCTGGAACCGGATCGGGCCCTACTCTGTTGATGGCACCATCCTGCCGGGTTATGACCACCCCTTAGATCGCGGTAAAAAGCGGAGGCGTATTTTTGGCGGGGAGATTTTTGATTGAAAGCGATTTAA
>CAZRYI010000236.1:1224-3507 GCA_964604255.1 uncultured Nitrospirota bacterium | reverse complement strand
TCGCTTGTGCCTTATTTTTGATAACCAATTAACTTATAGGAAATGATTTGGTGTTTATGTCTGAGAAAAAATTGATCGTTATTGGAGGTGGTCCGGCGGGTTCTGAAGCAGCCTGGCAGGCCGCAGAACGCGGAATGGACGTCGTGCTTTATGAAATGCGACCCAACAAACTGACGCCCGCCCACAAAACCGGCGGACTAGCAGAACTGGTCTGTAGCAATTCCTTAGGTTCCCACAATCCAGCCAGTGCGCCTGGCTTGCTAAAAGAAGAAATGCGCCAATTCGGCTCTTTGATGATCCGCGTGGCCGAAGAAGTTTCCGTTCCGGCAGGGGGCGCGCTTGCCGTGGATCGAGATCTTTTTTCAGAAAAAATCTCGGAGACAATCCAGAATCATCCGCGCATTACGGTACTGCGGGAAGAAGTGAAAAATATTCCAGAAGAAGGCGTGGTCATTCTGTCTTCCGGCCCACTCACCTCTGACCCTTTGGCCGAGTCCCTCAGACAGATTACACGCGCAGATCAACTTTCATTCTACGATGCGATTTCTCCGATTGTTGAGATGGAAGACATCAACATGGATGTTGTCTTTCGGGCTTCTCGCTACGACAAGGGCGGAGCGGATTATCTCAACTGCCCGATGGATGAAGCACAGTACGATGCCTTTTACACGGCCTTGATGGAAGGGGAGCGTGTCCCGGCCAAAGCCTTTGAAAAAGTGAACTATTTTGAGGGCTGCCTGCCCATAGAGGTGTTGGCTGAACGCGGCAAACAAACCCCGCTTTTTGGCCCGATGAAACCTGTGGGTTTGATTGATCCGATCACGGGGAAACAGCCTTTTGGTGTAGTGCAACTACGCGCAGAAAACCGCTTTGGCACCGCCTACAGTTTGGTCGGTTTTCAAACCAAGCTGACCTGGCCCGCGCAACGTCGTATTTTTAAAATGATTCCCGGTCTCGAAAATGTCAGCTTCCTGCGACTTGGCAGCCTGCATCGCAATACCTTCATTAACTCCCCCCGTATTTTGACTCAGTCTTTACAGTTTAGAAATCGACCCGGACTTTTTGCCGCTGGGCAGATGATTGGTGTCGAAGGTTATGTTGAGTCGGCAGCGATGGGCGGACTTGCAGGGATCAATGCCACAAAACATCTCCTGGGAGAACAGCCCGTGACACCTCCGATTACGACAGCGCACGGCGCACTGGTCAACCATATTACGGAAGGCAACCCGGCTCATTTTCAGCCCATGAATACCAACTTCGGTCTCTTTCCCCCGCTTGAAGAAAAAAGAGAAAAGGGCACTCGAAAGATGAAAAAAGCCATTCGTCACCAAAAAATTGTTGATCGTGCCTTGAAGGATCTATCGCTATGGATGACGCAATACAAGGTTTTGCACGACACCTCGAAATAGAGCGAAACCTTTCTCCGCATACCCTTCGGAATTATCTTTCCGACCTCGCTCTCTTCCGAAACTATCTGCTTGAAAAAGGCAAACGTCAGCCCGAACAAGAAGCGGGAAAAATAATCGCCCTGGACATTTCAATTTTAAAGGCCATTGATGCTCTGAGCATCCGTGGTTTTCTGGCGGCCTTGCATAAAAAACGCTGTGCTAAATCCACGATTGCCCGAAAGTTGGCCGTACTTCGCGCTTTTTTTAATTACTGTCTGCGTATCGGCCTCATTGATTTAAACCCGGCAAAGCAGGTCAAAAGCCCGAAGCAGGAGAAACATCTGCCCGATACTTTAAGCCTTGATCAGGCCATCAATGTGGTGGTCTCGCCGGTAGGCAAAGGATGGCGGGATTTACGGGATCGGGCCATGTTGGAGATGCTCTACGGCACCGGCATCCGGGTTTCAGAGTTGGTCGGCCTGAATGTCGATGATCTCTATTTTCCTTCCGAGGTTATTCGTGTATTCGGAAAAGGACAAAAAGAACGGATTGTTCCCATCGGATCAAAAGCCCTTGAAGCACTTGCAAACTACCTCAAACTTCGCCCCGCTACGGGAGAAGGGCTTTTTTGTAATCATCGCGGGGGCCGCCTAACGAGTCGCAGTGTTGGGCGAATTGTCAAAAAATACATGCGCCAAATTGATCATCCCGCATCAAGCCCGCACACGCTTCGCCACACCTTTGCAACTCACTTGCTTGAAGGGGGTGCAGATCTGCGCGCAGTGCAGGAATTATTAGGCCATGTCTCTCTCTCAAGCACCCAACGCTACACCCATCTTCAAATGGATCATTTAATGGCCGTCTACGACAAAAGCCACCCGCGCCGCTCGCGGGA
>CAZRYI010000236.1:0-1124 GCA_964604255.1 uncultured Nitrospirota bacterium | reverse complement strand
GACGACCTTGATCTCTCTACGATAAGTCGCCCGAACCAAACTCAAAAAAGAGTCAATGTGGACTTTCCTACCTGGATCATTGATTCCTTAGATAAGGAAGCAAGGCGAGTGGGTGTAACACGCCAGTCCATCATTAAAATCTGGTTGGCAGAGCGACTTGAAAAGCAGGCTTCTAACAAGGTTTTATAGAAGAACAAGCGGCTGAACAACATCTTGTAAAGGGAGGTGCAAAATGCCGATTTTAAAAGCAACTGAGGCCAGGGCTAATTTATACAATTTGATTGATGAAACGGCAGATTCTCATCAACCCATTGTGATTACCGGAAAAAGAAATAATGCCGTGCTCATTTCGGAAGAAGATTGGAATGCAATTAACGAGACATTACATTTGCTCTCAATTCCAGGAATGCGTGATGGCATTAAAGACGGCTTGGCAACAGATCTTTCTGAATGCACAAAGTATCCTGGCTTCGACTGATCTATCAAATTTATGAAAAAGAAAAAAATATTAAAATTCTTCGTATGTGGACTCACTACGAATAGCAAATTCAACCAACAGGAGAAAGATGAACATAACGATGAATGCGAATGAAAAAATCCGCTCGACAACGATTCTTTCGGTACGACGTAATGGACGGGTTGCGATGGGTGGTGATGGACAGGTCACTTTTGGCAATACCGTACTCAAACACAATGCGCGGAAGATCAGAAAAACCTTTAATGATTCCATTCTTACCGGATTTGCTGGGGCGACCGCCGATGCTTTTACCCTTTTTGAAAAATTTGAAGAGAAACTCGAACAGTACAGCGGCAACCTCACCCGTGCCGCAGTCGAGTTGGCAAAAGATTGGCGAACAGACCGCATCCTTCGCCGCTTAGAAGCCCTGCTGGCAGTTGCCGACAAAGATCATTCCTTGCTGATTACGGGGACCGGGGATGTTATCGAACCTGAACACGGCATTTTGGCCATTGGCTCGGGTGGCAACTATGCCTTGGCAGCGGCTCAGGCCCTAATGGAAAACTCCGAACTTGAGGCCAAAGAAATTGTAGAAGCCTCAATGAAAATCGCAGCCGATATCTGTATTTACACAAACAGTAAAATTATGTTGGAAGAATTAGAATAG
>CAZRYI010000235.1:1185-3533 GCA_964604255.1 uncultured Nitrospirota bacterium | reverse complement strand
TTCCACAAAGCCACATTCTTTATCACGACAGAGGACTTTGGTGCCTTTGTTTCTGTCATATTTTTCGACGAGGAAGGGCGCTTTACAGCTTGGGCAGGGACGATCAAGCGGTCGATCCCAGATAGCAAATTTGCAATCTGGATAGCGACTGCATGAATAGAAGGTTTTTCCTTTGCGGCTGCGTTTTTCGGTGAGATCTCCGTCACAGCCCGTTTCGGGACAGGCAACGCCGATGCTGATGGGTTCGGTGTGCTGGCATTCGGGATAACCCGAACAAGCCAGAAATCGACCGAAGCGCCCTTTTTTCATGACCAGCTTTTTCCCGCACTTTTTACAATCAATATCTGTCTCGGTCTCTTTTGCGACGACCTTGATCTCGCCATCGGTTTCGACAAATTCCTTGGTATTTTTACATTCGGGATAACCGGCACAGGCCAGGAAACGGCCAAAGCGGCCCCATTTGATCATCAGCATTTTGCCGCATTTTTCACAAGGGATGTCGGTGGGTTGCTCTTCCCGTTTGATGTCTCGCATTTCGGTTTGCGCTTTTTCAAAGTTTTTACTGAAAGGCTCGTAAAAGCTTCGAATGGCCTCAACCCAGTCCTGTGTGCCTTCTTCGACTGCATCCAAAGATTCTTCCATTTGAGCTGTAAATTCGACGTTGACCACTTTTGAAAAATGCTCCACCAGCAAATCATTCACGGTATTGCCCAGATCGGTCGGGTAGAAACGGGCCTCCCGTTTTTCGACATATTCCCGATCCTGAATCGTCGAGATGATTGCGGCGTAGGTACTGGGACGCCCGATGCCTTTATCCTCCAGATCATGAATCAGCAAGGCTTCGTTGTAACGCGGCGGCGGTTGGGTGAAATGTTGTTTTGGGTCGAGTGTGTTGCGCTTTAACTGATCCCCCACAGTAAGTTCCGGCAGCGTTGCATCGCCTTCTTTTTCTTCCGACGCGTCGTTCGATTTTTCCTTGCCTTCGGTATAAACGATGGTAAAACCTTTAAATCGGACAATGCTGCCGCTTGCCCTGAGCATTAAGTCTGCCGCAGAAATATCAATGCGTGTGACATCTAAAATGGCCGGGCGCATCTGACTGGCGACATATCGGTTCCAAATGAGTTGATAGAGCAAGAACTGATCATGTGAAAGGTCGGGACGAAGCACGGCGGGTTCCCGTTCGATGCCTGTTGGACGAATCGCCTCGTGACCCTCTTGTGAACCCTTCTTGCTTTTGTAGGTATTCGGCGTATCCGGCACATAGTCCGCACCATATTTTGCCTTGATCCATGCCGATGAGTCCGCCTGAAAATCGGGAGAGATGCGAACAGAATCGGTACGCATGTAGGTGATGAGACCCATTGAACCTTCTGTACCAACATTCATCCCTTCGTAGAGTTGCTGGGCCAGCATCATGGTTTTTTTCGGGGTAAAGTGAAGTTTTCTGGCAGCGTCCTGCTGAAGACGACTGGTAATAAAAGGCGGGGTTGGATTTCGCTTGCGCGCCTTTTTCTCTACTTTTGCAACAACATAGTCGGCGTTCTGAAGGGTTTCTGTGAGTGCTGTCGCTTCCGCCTCATTCTGAATTTTGAGCGTTTCTTCTCCCTTTTGAATCAGGCGTGCTTTGAAGGGAGGGGGATTTTTACCACTTAGGTTCGCATCCACCGTCCAATATTCCACCGGCACAAAAGCAAGGACTTCTTTTTCTCGTTCACAAATGATTCGCACAGCAACGGACTGAACACGTCCCGCAGAGAGGCCGCGACGAACCTTATCCCAAAGCAGGGGGCTGATTTTGTAACCGACGATGCGATCCAGCACGCGGCGGGCCTGTTGCGCGTTCACCAGGTTCATGTCGATTTCAGTGGGTGAGGCCACGGCTTCTTTAACCGCCTTTTTGGTGATTTCGTTAAAACGGACGCGATAAACCTTGTCGTTCAGAGGTTTCAATTCTTCGGCAATATGCCAGGCGATGGCCTCCCCTTCCCGGTCGGGATCGGGGGCGAGAAAAACCTGGTCGGCTTGTTTTGCCGCCTTCTTAATCGCCGTCAGGACTTTGCTTTTTCCTTTAACAACGATGTATTCCGGTTTAAAAGCCGCTTCGATATCCACGCCGAAACGAGATTTAGGCAAGTCCTTTAAGTGGCCGATGGAGGCCATCATTTTATATTTCCGTCCAAGATATTTAAGAATTGTCTTCGCCTTTGCAGGTGACTCGACAACCACTAAGGATTTCCCCTTCAAACTCGCCGCTCTTTTTGCAGGGGCTTTTTTCGTTGTCGTTTTTTTTGTGGACGAACCTTTTGTCGCAACTGCTTTTTTAACCAAACTCTTTTCTCCTAAAA
>CAZRYI010000235.1:0-1085 GCA_964604255.1 uncultured Nitrospirota bacterium | reverse complement strand
AGGCCCGATATCGCCGAGGAGACTTTTTTGCTCTCCTGGATCAGACTGTCAATATGTTTCGGTTCAAAAGCTAAATGACTATAAAGATGTGCTTCCTCTTCTTCAAGTTCCGGTGGAGGGGCTTGCGTTGAGATTGAATTCCTCCTCAATTGCGGCAGAATTTCTTCGAGAATATCTTCAACTTTTCCAACCAGTTTTGCCCCCGAAGCAATCAATTGATGGGGGCCGGCACTTGTTTCCGAAAGCACCGGGCCGGGGAGAGCAAAAACCTCTCGACCTTGTTCAAGCGCCAGGCGGGCGGTGATCAGTGAACCGCTCTTTAAATTAGCTTCCACAACCAGACAACCGAGGGACAAACCACTGATAATCCGATTTCGTTTCGGGAAATTATGGGCTTCGGGAGGCGCACCGATTTTAAATTCAGAAAAGATCGTTCCTTTTTCAATAATTTCGTCATACAGTTTTTTGTGTTCACGCGGATAAACCTGATCAATGCCGCAACCCAGGACGGCGATGGTATCCCCCCCTGCCGCCAGGGCAGCGCTGTGGGCAATGCCATCAATGCCACGCGCAAAACCACTGACGATGGTGCAACCCTGTTCTGCAAGTCCTCGCGAAAGCCGTTCTGTCATGGTCTTTCCGTAAGGGCTTGTTCTCCGGGAACCGATGACAGCAATGGGATAAGGCGCACAGGATTCTCCCCAGACACCCTTTACATAGAGAAAGGGAGGGGGATCATAAATCGCAGAAAGCAGGGGTGGATAGGCGGGATCATTAAGGGGGAGCAATGTGGCACCGACTTTTGTCAGACGATCCAGCTCACGGTCAATCGCATCAAAAGCTTTGAAAGAGACAATTTCTTTAGCGACTCGCTTCGATAGTCCTTCTATTTCGCAGAGTCTTTTTTCGCCTGTTTCAAAAACAGTATCAGGATGTTTGAAGGTATCGATCAGTCGTTTGTAGAGGACGTTTCCGACACCGGAAACCTGTTTCAATGCCAGCCAATTGCGGTATTCTTCCATATTATCCGCCCAAAAAGGTGGCTTATTATACAGAAGCAGGTTGGACAGTCAAGCGCAGAAGAT
>CAZRYI010000234.1:0-3539 GCA_964604255.1 uncultured Nitrospirota bacterium | reverse complement strand
CAGACAAAACCGCCTGCGACATCAAGGCCACCACCTCCGGCGGCTCCGATCAATGCTTCTGCTTCAACAAACAAAGGGGTCTGCGAAAGTGGCAGATGGATGCCAAATCCCCATAGGCCGGTCATATAGCCGCCGGCATTTCCATCGTAGGCTGCGAGTCCTTGTCCGCTGACATAGAGCTTGTCACTAAAAAAATAGTCGCCCTGGAAACCAATGAGATCAACATTTTCATTTGCATGATGGTTTCGCCAGCCAGATCTTGCTTCAAAATAGCTTTGATAGGTGGTTCTAAGTCTGAGGCGCTGCCAATTAAAACCGGCCAGTTCTGAAAACGGGATGCCTCCCGTGCGTTTCTGGGGAACACCGAAGCGTGTACCGAGTTGAAATGAAAGGCTGCTTGCCTTGAACTGACCATCCGGTGCATCCACCAGCCCTCCGGCCAGCCCGATGTAGAAGGTCTCAGTCAGCATCTGCTGTAGGCCCAGGGATAGATCCAGCAGGAGGCCACCTCCTGTATCAACACCGCCTCCTCCTGCCACGCCGATTTGTGCAGATATTTTTGTCAAGGTGCTTTGGCTCAAAGCGAATTGCAATCCGCCGCCGATTAAAATCTGCATATAACCATTGCTTCGCCCGCCCAAAGCACCTTCGGATTCAATTTTTAGAAAACGGTGTTCGTCCAAGTTTTGAATCCATTCCACACCGAGCAGATTGATTGTGGGATGCTGTGGCTTCCCGCCGTCTGTTGAAACACCGTCAGGAATGCGATAACTTCGGAAAACAGCGGCCATTTCTCTTTGATCGGCATTCACCTTTTTTTCTGTTTTTTCAGTCGAATGCGTTTTTTCGGGCCATGCACTGGCAGCAAAAAGCTCAAAAGGATAGGCGTAAGCAAAGTAGGGTTGTGTGCTGCTGATATTGCCGTTTGGAAAACGCACATGGCTGATGCCCAAGCCGATATCGCCCCATTTTTTCATGTTGAGATGAAGCCCAAGGTGCGGTCTCAGCATTAAGCCGCCGCCTTGAAGCGTAAAGCCGCCTCGACCGCCGCCACCGCCCACAAAAAATCCGCCCTTCAGACTTAAAGCCTGTTTCAAGGTGATTTTAAGTTCGGAGGCGAGACCCAAAGTAATGAAACCACCCCGCTCACCACTCAGCGCACCATAGGATGCAAGTCCCATTGCAAACCAGGGATTCAAGTCATACAAAAATGTACCGCCCAAAAATCCCATTGTTTCATCTCCGGGAAGACTGACATCTTCAAAACTAAACTGAAGCCTTCCCTGCGTTGCTTCCAGGGTTTCGGTGGATTGAGCAAAGAGCGGGCCGGATGACAGCAGTAGGCAGGAAAACACAAAGCAGGCAATGGCAGTATTTTTCATGAAATGACAGGCTCTCCTCAGAAAAACTCACATACTCTACTGCTTCGCCCTTCAAAAACAAGTCACCTGCTTTTTTTACAATTTTTATTGACCTGCTTGACAATTAGTTCTAACACGAACTAATATGGTTTTGTACGTGCTAGGACTAATTGTTTGGAGGAACATATGGCTGAACAAATGAAAGATCCGGGCGATGAGCCTTTTTTGAAGGTACTTCGTCCGCTGGTCGAAACCTATCGTGTCATCATGCGCAAAGATGCGCGCAATATTCGTACTTTGGATTTAACACAGGCACAATTTGATGTGATCATCACCCTGGGCGATACATCCGGCCTGCCCTGCAAACAGATTACGCAAGAAACCTTGCTGACAAAAGGCACATTGACGGGTGT
Organism: uncultured Nitrospirota bacterium; assembly: GCA_964604255.1. Taxonomy (GTDB): domain Bacteria; phylum Nitrospirota; class Nitrospiria; order SBBL01; family JAADHI01; genus JAJDBU01. The sequence goes on along the minus strand of CAZRYI010000234.1, from coordinate 1,765 downwards.
ATTGGATCGACTTTCAGCCAAAGGCCTTATTGAGCGTGTGAGCTCTGATGAAGATCGGCGCAGCACCATCATTCGTTTGACAGATCGCGGCATGGAGTGTTTTAAGCGCGTTTTTCCGGCACATATTTATTATATGAAGCCTTTTTTTGAAAACAGCCTGAGTCCCTCAGACATGCATACTTTACGAACACTTTTATTAAAATTAAAAAAAAGTTTTGAAACGGAGGAAAAACAATGAAGACATTTTTAAAAACACTGGTGACAGATGAGGCCTGGTCGAGTTTAGTGCTTCGTGTCATGATGGGGCTGATTATATTTCCCCACGGAGCGCAGAAGTTGTTTGGCTGGTTTGGCGGTTTTGGTTTTTCCGGTACGATGGGATATTTTACCGGCACGATGAACATTCCAACACTGATTGCTTTTCTGGTCATTATTGGGGAATCCTTGGGTGCTTTGGCCCTGATTGCCGGGTTTTTGACACGATTTTCAGCCGCAAGCCTGGCGATTATTATGGGCGGTGCCATTGCACTTTCTCATTGGCAATACGGATTTTTCATGAACTGGTTCGGCAAACAAGCGGGAGAAGGTTTTGAATTTCACCTGCTCGTCATCGCCATCTGTGTCGCCTTGACACTCTCAGGTGGTGGAAAGTGGTCGGTGGATAGAGCGATTTCTAAAAATGTACCTGCTTGAAACTCAGATCAAGTCGGAATTTTGTGACAGATCACAGCCCCGGAGCGGTCTGTGATCTGTCACACAGAATAGAAATAGGAAAGGAATCAATCAATGGGATCTTCAGACAAAACAGCCGTCTACCAAAGCGGCGCAATCATGCCCGCCATATTTGCCGGACACGGCAATCCCATGCTGGCAATTTCAGACAATCGCTATAGTCGGCAATGGCAAGTTCTGGGTGAAAGCCTCCCTAAACCCAAGGCAATTCTGTCGATTTCTGCCCACTGGACAACACCCGGCGCAGTTGCGGTGACAGCCATGCCTCACCCACGCACCATTCATGATTTTGGCGGATTTCCTAAAACACTTTATCAACAGCAATACCCGGCACCGGGAGACCCCGAACTTGCAAAAGAAATCTGTCAAATGGTGCAACCCGTCAAAATCACAGAGGATCATGACTGGGGTTTGGATCATGGTACCTGGACGATACTGATGCACCTTTTTCCGAAGGCCGATGTGCCGGTGCTTCAACTGAGTTTGGATATCAATCAAGACCCTCAATTTCATTACGAACTGGGAAAAGCACTCTCTTCGCTTCGGAGAAAGGGCGTCCTGATTTTTGGCAGCGGCAACATCACACACAATCTTTCTGAGCTAGACTCTGGCGGAGCCGCCGCAGACTGGGCCGTTTCTTTTGACGAAACAACCAAACAGGCCATTGATAGCGGAGACTACCAAAGTCTGATTCAAAACAAAACACATCATGCACACTACCAAATGGCCCACCCAAGTGATGAACATTACCTGCCCCTGCTGTACCTGATTGCACAAAAACACGACGGAGACACACTGCGGTATTTTAATGCGGATTTTGATTTGGGCACACTTTCAATGCGTTCCTTTATTTTGTCTTAAGGAAGCTATAATTAAGTCATGAATCTATAAGGCACTTGCACCAAAGCCCAGGCTTCCTATACGATTCTGTCCGCATCGACTCACGGGGATTTTAGACTTAGGGCATCCAACAAGATCATGAAAATTAAATCAGTTGAATATATCAAGGCTTCGACACGCTGGGACGATGGGC
>CAZRYI010000233.1:0-3543 GCA_964604255.1 uncultured Nitrospirota bacterium | reverse complement strand
CCGCTCTCCTTATATTTCTCATATCGCTCCATCATTCCCCCTCCAGCAATCTGCGTTCCCGCTCCAACTCGCGACGCAGCTCGTCCGTGGTGGGCAGGAAGGGTAAATATTTGGAGGCAAAAAGCTGCTTGCTGTCGGTTAGCACCGAATACCTGGCCACTGCTTCGCTCTTTTCGCTGCACAGTATCAGGCCAATAGTCGGATTATCGCCGGGCTCCCGTTGGTGCTGATCAAAAATGCGGACATAGGTGTCCATCTGCCCCACATCCTGATGGCAGATCTTGCCTATTTTCAGGTCAATCAACAAAAAACATTTCAATTTGAAATTGTAAAAAACCAGATCAATATAAAAATCCTGATCTGCGGTACTGATCCGTTTCTGCCGTTCCACAAAGGCAAAGCCTTTACCCAGTTCAAGCAGGAATTTTTGCAGATTATCAATCAATGCCTGCTCAACATTGCTCTCCAACAGGGATTGATACGGTAGGTTCAAAAAATCCAGAATATATGGATCTCTCAGATAGTCTCTATTGGAAACAGCAAGTGCACTGGTCTTTTCCTCGGCCTCTTTGGTAACCGGCAGCGGGTCTCGGCTTGAAAGCAGACGTTCATAATAGAGCGCACCGACCTGACGCTCAAGCGCCCGGGCAGACCAGTTCTGCATAATGGCCTCTTCCAGATACCACTGGCGTGCGGTGGAATCTTCAATGCGAACAAGACAGCGGTAATGGGTCCAGCTCAATTCGGTACGCAGTGCGTTCCGAATTGGAAATGTTTGATAAAAAGCCCGCATATTACGGAGGTTGCGGACATGAAAGCCCTTGCCGAATTCTGTTGTCAGTTGCCGGGCAAGTTGTTCAAGCTGCTTTTTGCCATATTCAGCCCGCTGCTTTCCCTGCTGTTCTTCTTCGACAATTCGCCTGCCGATGAGCCAGTAGGCTTCAACCATGGCGGAGTTAACGGTACTGTGGACTTTCTGTTGCGCGGAGTAAAGAATAGTCCGAACATCATGGTAAAGAGAATTACCCTTATCGATATTTGACTTCATTCTTGCAACACCTTCTTCTCCAGTTTCAGGCTGCTCTCTTCCAGTACCATAATATCAGCCCGTATCTCAGCCAGTGAACGCAGGGGTTTGAACTCGTAGAAATATTTTGTGAAGTTGATCTCGTAGCCGGTCTTGGTCTTCTTTTCATCAATCCAGGCATCGGGCAGGTGGGGTTTAACCTCTCGCTCAAAATATTCTTCTATGGTCTGCGGAACAAGATTGCCATTTTGATCTTTTTTCAAAAAAGGAATGTTTTCATAATCCCGCAGTTTGGTATCAGGTTTCGCCTTTCCGGCTTTTGTCGTAATACTCTTGCCGCCTTCATCCCTCTGTGGTTGCTCCACCGTTACCCGCCAGTAGCCGAAGAATGCATTGGGCAGGATTTTAACACATTCATTTTCTACAAAATCACCATACAGTTTGGTGATCAATCCTATGCCTTTATTTTCTCCGTTTTCAGGAATCAGTTTGCGCTTGTTCCCCAGCGACCGGGGCATCTTTTCCCAGAAACGGTTGAAATCACGCTCTCCTGTTTTCATGAGCTCTTCATCTTTAGTTCCAGTTGCGTTTATGAGCTGGATTTTTCCTTTACGTTCAACTGATTTATGGTTGTTGAGTATCCAGATATAGGTGGAGATGCCGGTGTTATAAAAAAGCTGATCCGGCAGAGCAATGATGACCTCCAGCCAGTCGTTTTCAATAATCCACTGGCGGATATTCGATTCTCCGTTGCCTGCCTGCCCGGTGAACAGAGGTGACCCGTTGAAGACAATACCGATCCGGCTGCCGCCGTCTTCCGGTGGTTTCATCTTGGAAATCATATGCTGCAGAAACAACAGAGAGCCATCATTAATGCGGGGCAATCCAGCGCCAAAACGACCGGCATAGCCAAGGTTCGCATGCTCCTCTTTAATGATTTTGGCGGCCTTTTTCCAATCCACACCAAAGGGCGGATTGGAGAGCATGAAATCAAACTTTTCTTCCCGCAATCCATCTACGGTAAAAGTATTTCCAAACTTGATATTGGTGGGATTCTGCCCCTTGATGAGCATATCGGATTTGCAGATGGCATAGGATTCGGGGTTAATTTCCTGCCCGAAGACTTCCAGTTTGGCATCCGGATTAAAAGCGGTCAGGTGCATTTCACCAATCGAAAGCATCCCTCCGGTGCCACAAGCCGGATCATACAGGGTCTTGACAATACCGGCTTGGGTCAAGGCCTGGCTGTCACCATTAAAGAGAACATTGACCATCAGCTTGATTACTTCTCTTGGGGTAAAATGTTCTCCTGCGGTTTCATTGGATTGTTCAGCGAATCGCCGGATCAGATCTTCAAACACATAGCCCATCTGCATGGTCTCCATGTCGGCAAGATCAATCTCGGCAAATTTTTTGACCACCTGAAACAGAATATCCGCCTTAGGATCATCCATACGTTCAATCTGATCATCAAAATTAAAATATTCGATGATCTCGCGGGCAGAGGCTGAATAGCCGTTGATATGGTTTCGTAAATTGGCGGCGATATGGTTGGGATCGGCAACCAGTTTGGCAAAATCAAATCGGCTGCGGTTGTGAAAATTTGCCCCGGCAACCTTGTTGAGCACCTTGTCCTTTGCGGCATCGGAAAATTTTTCCACTTTGGGCAACTGATCCAGCACTTTTTGTTTGTTTGGGGCCAGAACACAATCAAGGCGGCGTAAAACCGTCATCGGTAAAATGACCTTACCATAATCCGATTGTTTGTAGTCTCCGCGCAACAGATCAGCAACTTCCCAGATCAGATTGGCCTTGTCCTGAAATTGTGTCATTTATTCTCCATTCCTAAGCTGTTTTTCATTTTTCATGTAGCCCTACAACATACGTGCCTGACAACCCTGCTTTTCTGATACTGGCGATAGGTGCAATGGCCAATCAAAAGTTTTATAGGTCACGATAGGCCTCTTCATTGTTGTTCGATGACCACTCGGAGAGTGTTCCTTCCAAAGCCTTTGCAAATTCAAAATCAATGGGGTTGGCTTTTCGTATCAGGACCGTGGCATTTTCTTTCACTTCAAATGCCACGGAATCACCAGGACGGAGTCCTAATATTTCCCTGACATCACGGGGAATTGTTGCTTGATTTTTAGTCGTCATCTTGCTTGTTGCGACACTTTTCATGGTATCACTCTTTTCCAGGAATCAGCTGCCGCCCTCAACGTATACTGCAATACGGCATTACCGTACTGTCAAACTACACTCTAGCGTTCCGGAGGACACCCCCTTTCTGCTCGCCATAGGTTTGAACAGGGTTATCTATATATCTGCTGGAAAGGCGACCACCGTATCCGCTTTGATTCTTTCCATGGGTTGAAAGGTTTGAAGGCAAAGGGATCAAGCCCGCTCTTGACTTTCCTTGGCCAGCTGCACTGACCGGACTTTTTTTCGGGCAGGCAACTCTTCATTTTCCTGCCCAAATTTAGGCACTGAACGGCTTACTGTCAGTTGCGTTATGC
>CAZRYI010000232.1:0-3551 GCA_964604255.1 uncultured Nitrospirota bacterium | reverse complement strand
ACACTCTTCGATACTACTTCGGACGTGCGCACTTTGTACATTTGAAAAATTCAGACCTCACACCCACCCCATCGCCAAACAGGCCATAAAACCCTGTTGTTTGTCTTAATTAGAGCTTTTTGCACCGTAGGGAACAGGTCATCAATCATTTGTGATAAAATGTCATCGCCAGCGGTTCAAAGAAAATAGAAAATCCGGATGCAGGATAATGGTAAAATCTGTATTCTTCACCAATTAAGAAAACGTACCATCAAATGGAAAAATTAGCCTTCGCAGCGTTTAAATACCTGACCGATGTTCCGGTTAATTTCTGGGCATTGTTTTTGATTGCAACGGCGCCAATCATGGTTTTCTGCCTTGCTCCGGAAAAAACCCAGTGGATGCGGTTTTGGCGGTTGGTATTTGCCGCGGGCTTACCTGGGCTCAGGACTTTGAATAAAAAAGAAAAAGAAAAATTTTACTTAAATCTGAACTTGCTCCGTGACCGATCCATTATAACCTGTCCGCGTAGGGTTCCACCCCAGATATCGGTAATAGGGTAGATAGTAGACCCGGGCGGCTCAATTCCAAGACCAGAAATATCGGTAAATTCATCGTTTTGATAAAACAAAAAATCTCCCTCTATGTATAAAAGATCATTTTTCAGGGTGGAAGTGCCAAAAATCTCTTTGATACTTGGGATCGTTTTTCCCACAATAATAAGTAACCCGCTATTTTTTGCGAAACAGAAAGGTAAATTGATGATTGAAAATCGAGAAGGCACCAGCAGTCTGCGAAGGGCTTTTCTGGGTGGCATCATGGCCTACATTTTTGTGGTGAGTCCGTTTCAACAGGCGTATGCGGGATTTGCAGATAAAGCAGATAAAAATGTGAGAATAATGATCGAGGCTACACGAAAGCTTGATTACGCACTTCCAGAAAACCGATCTTATCTTCTGGTAAAAAATGAAACGATTGAAACAGAAAGAAAGCGTCTTGTTGATGATGCGGGAATTCCGCACCATGAAACTACAACAGGGCTTGATGGCGTTGCACATCCTCGCTCCAAGCCATTCGCACCGCCTTCGCTCCGGGAAATCGCTGATGAAAAAACTGTTGCATTGGCTCAATTTAACGTATATTCCCCAGTGCATTGACTTGGGCGCCAGTTGATCTTATAAGCCCGCACGACCATTTAATTTATATGTGGCCACATGAGCGCCCTTGCGGCGGCTATAGTGGCGTTAGTTTGGCGGGAAATCCGCCGGTAGTTGGAGAATTGAAGTGAAGCGGACTTATCAACCAAGTGTGCTGGTCAGAAAACGCCGTCATGGCTTTCGGTCGCGCAAATCAACTGTTGGCGGCTTGCGTGTGCTGGCCCGCAGACGTTCCAAAGGACGCAAGCGTTTATCCGCTTGAACGACATCCGGCAGTTTGTGACCTGACCAACGCTCAAGCGGTTTAATGTCACGGCCCCTACACCCCTTGCAATCAGACCTCTAATGGGAAGCAAGATCACAATGGAACGTCTTAAGAAACGTCGAGAGTTTCTTCGGGCTGCCCGTGGTGTAAAATGGGTTACGCCTGGCCTCATCCTGCAATGCTGGCACCGCGGTGACGACAATTGTTCCAGAATTGGATTTACTGTTACCAAGCGGGTTGGTAATGCTGTGGTGCGCAATCGCGTTAAAAGGCGCTTGAGAGAAGTTGCAAGACACGATAAAGCACATGGGCAGACAGGATTTGACTATGTTGTCATCGGTCGCAAATCGACAATTCCTCGCGGCTTTAGCGAACTTGAGCAGGATTTGAGCGGCGCTTTTCGTGGCATTCATGGAAAAATGATGCGTTTTGAAGGTAATGAGAAAAAAGATTAACCGCGGATGCTTTAACAGCTTTCGATATCCGGTGACTGGCAGGAATTAAGGTATGGGTGACAATAAGAATTTTTTTCTCGCGATTGCTCTGAGTATAATAGTCCTGTTTGGGTGGCAGTATTTCGTCGGTGCACCGCAGATGGAACGCGAACGCCTGAGACAGGAGCAAAAACAGGCAGCCGAGACAACAAAACCTGCGCCTCAGCCCGAAATTGGCGGCTCCTCGGTTCCTCAGCCATCGACAGGAACGCAGACCGGCGGCAATCTGCCGTTGCCCGGCACAGGCGCTGCCAAACCGGCAATATCACGTCAGGCAGCACTGCGTTCAAGTCCGCGTATTAAGGTTGATACGCCCAGTTTGATGGGCTCGATCTCACTTAAAGGTGGTCGAATAGATGATTTGCTGTTGCGTGACTATCGCGAGACCGTTGACCCTGAAAGCGATCCTATCACCCTGTTTTCCCCCTCAGGTATCAAAGGGGCCTATTATGCCGAATTCGGCTGGACGTCTGATCCCGAAGCCAAGATCAAAACGCCCACCTCAACCACATTGTGGTCCGTAAAATCGGGAGCCAAACTCACGCCTGAAACTCCGGTCAAACTGGAATATGACAATGGCGAAGGCCTGATTTTCCGTCGTACCATTTCGATCGACAAGGATTTTATGTTTTCAATTTCCCAGGAAGTTGAAAACCGCACCTCCAAGGCGGTGACGCTTTTTCCCTATGGTCTGTTGTCGCGCCACGGCAAACCGGACATTCAAAACTTCTATATTCTGCATGAAGGTCTCATCGGTGTACTCGGTGAAGACGGTTTGCAGGAAATTGACTATGATGACGTGATTGACGGCAATACGCTGACATTCGAGAGCACAGGCGGCTGGCTCGGCATCATCGATAAATACTGGGGAGCTGTGTTGGTTCCCAGCCAGAAGAAAAAAATAACTGCCCGTTTCAGCGCCAGTCAGCGCAATGATATCGTTACCTATCAAACGGATTATCTCGGCACGGCCATTGTCGCTGCACCGGGCAAGAGTGCGACAATCGAAAACCAGTTGTTTGCCGGTGCCAAGGTGGTGTCGATAATTGATGGGTATAACGAAAAACTGGGTATTACCAATTTTGATCTGCTGATTGACTGGGGCTGGTTCTACTTCATCACCAAGCCGATGTTTATGCTGATTGACTTTTTCTTCAAGTTCTTTGGTAATTTCGGCATCGCTATCCTTGCGTCAACCGTGGTCATCAAACTGATCTTCTTCCCGCTGGCACACAAATCATATGTGTCGATGAGCAAGATGAAAAAGTTGCAGCCTGAAATCGTCAAGATGAAAGAACGTTTTGGTGACGACCGGGCGAAACAACAACAGGCGATGATGGAGCTCTACAAAAAAGAGAAGGTCAATCCGATGTCGGGTTGCCTGCCGATCCTGTTGCAGATACCGGTGTTTTTTGCACTCTACAAAGTGCTGTTCGGCACCATTGAGATGCGCCATGCGCCTTTCTTTGGCTGGATTCAGGATCTTGCCGCACCAGACCCGACCACTTTGTTCAACCTGTTTGGACTTATCCCCTGGACCCCGCCAGCACTCATACCTCTGGTTGGTGTGTGGCCGATCATCATGGGCATTACCATGTTCATTCAGATGCGGCTAAACCCTGCCCCACCAGATCCTGTTCAGGCCATGGTGTTTAA
>CAZRYI010000231.1:0-3574 GCA_964604255.1 uncultured Nitrospirota bacterium | reverse complement strand
CTTTTTGTTTGATTGCTGGCATTTATAGCTAAAAACTAAGTTCAATTAGGGAGAACTGAAATGGAAATCATAAAAATTCAGGGTGCATATCGACAGAAGTCGGGAAAAGGTCCTGCGCGGGAATTAAGGCGGCAGGGAAAAATCCCGGCTGTAATTTACAGCAAGGGCACATCGAAATCGCTGGTTTTAGATCCGAAAGAACTCAATGCTGTACGGCATTCGAGTGCCGGAGAAAATGCAGTGATGGATGTCCAGGTCATGGGCGCAGATCAGTCCGTTGTCGGCTCGCATACTGCGATTCTCCGTGATTTTCAAAGAGACCCCGTTAGCGGAGCGATACTCCATGCTGATCTCTTTGAAATTTCAATGTCTGATCTCATTGACGTGAAAGTCTTGATTGAGATCACAGGTTCTACGCCAATCGGCGTGAAAAGAGACAACGGTTCTCTCCGTCAACAGCTTCGTGAAATTGAAGTCCGCTGTCTCCCAGATAATATTCCTGGTCACCTGGATGTTGATGCAAGTGATCTTGAAGTCGGTCAAACCATTCATGTGAGTGACATTTCTCTGCCCGAAGGCGTGACTGTTTTGAGTGATGGTGGTCTTGCCGTTGTTTCAGTGACAACAACCATTTCTGATGAACAACTTGAAGAAATGCTCTCTTCAACGCCGGGTGAAGAAACCGCACCGGAAGTGACCAGCGAAAAGAATACTGACGAAGAAGAAAAAAAATAAGTCGGGGTGGATAGGGCCATGAAACTGATTGTTGGCCTCGGAAACCCGGGTGCGAGGTATGAAAATACCAAGCACAATATTGGTTTTTGGGTGCTTGAGGCTTTTGCCCTCAAGCACCAACTAAGTTTTTCAAAAGGGCAAGGCAAGGCACTCACGAGTCGGGGGCAGTATCCCGGTTCTGAGTTGCCGACCAATTTTCTGCTGGCGATGCCCCAGACCTTTATGAACCTTTCCGGACATGCCGTCCGAAGCCTGCTGAGTTATTATAAAATCCCCCCCTCCGACTTCATCCTCATTTATGATGATCTTGATTTGGATCTCGGACGCATTCGTTTAAAAAAACGTGGGGGCGCCGGTGGTCATAACGGTGTGGCATCCGTCATTCAGGAAATCGGGACAGATCAGTTTATTCGCCTGAAAATCGGTATCGAAAAAGATCCACGTTTCAACACCGCAGACTATGTGCTCTCCCCTTTTCACAAAGAAAAACAAGCCATTATTGAACAATCAATCGAGCGTGCGGTAGAGCTCTTGCCCCTGCTGATTGAGGGCCAGATTGATGAAGCAATGAATCGTTTTAATGCCCCAGTAGACCCTTAAACCACTCACACTTTAAATTCCAGGAAAAAAATATGGCAATCAATTGCGGCATCATCGGACTTCCAAACGTCGGAAAATCGACTCTTTTCAACGCACTCACCCGCTCAGACGCGGCCATTGCGAATTATCCCTTCTGTACCGTCGATCCGAATACCGGCATCGTCACCGTCCCGGACAAACGCATGGACTTCTTATGTGAGCTCTACAAACCTAAAAAGACGGCCCCGACCCACATGGTTTTTGTTGATATTGCGGGCCTGGTGGCAGGCGCTTCTCAGGGAGAAGGATTGGGCAACCAGTTTCTGAGTCACATTCGAGAAGTTGATGCACTTGTGCATGTCGTGCGTTGTTTTGATGACCCGGAAATTGTGCATGTGAATGGCGTGGTTGATCCCAAAAATGACGTTGAACTTATCACAACAGAGCTGATTTTAAGGGATCTTGAAACCGTCGATAAGCGGATTCATAAAACTGAAAAGAAGGCGCGCTCCGGCGATAAAACAGCAATTCTCGAAGCAAAGTTGCTAGCCCGTTTAAAAACAGCACTTTCAGAAGGCCATTCCGCACGGATCGTCAGTGTGTCCGATGACGAGATTCCCATCCTAAACGAACTGACTCTGCTGACTCAAAAACCGATTCTTTATGTGGGCAACGTCCCGGAAGATGAAATTGAAACCGGCAATGCTTTTTCGGAAGCGCTGATGGCACTCGCCAAATCAGAAGGTGCAGAGTGTCTTATTATCAGCGGTAAAATCGAAGCGGAAATTGCGACGCTGCCGCCCGAAGAAGGCGCTCTTTTTTTGGAAGAACTGGGTTTAAAAGAAACCGGCCTCGCACGGCTCATCCACGCCTCCTATAAAATGCTCGGACTCATCACCTTTTTTACCGTGGGTGAAGACGAAGTGAAAGGCTGGACACTTTTAAAAGAAACCCCCGCAGTCGAAGCCGCAGGAAAAATCCATTCCGACATCGCCCGAGGTTTCATTCGAGCCGAAATCTTTCGCTATCAGGATCTCGTAGAACAAGGCAGCGACAAAGCCATCAAAGAAAAGGGCCTGCTGCGCTTAGAAGGCAAGGATTACCCCATGCAGGATGGCGACTGTGTCTATTTCCGCTTTAATGTTTAAAATCGGAATATTCTAACCGGAAGGTTCACTCTTCCCGCTTCACTCTAATCCATTCCTAAAATGACCCCATTGTTCGACACGTTTTATTGAGACCATAGAAAAATCGAGCGACGCTGTTGACAGCTATCTGGCATTTATTGTCAGCGAGTAGGAAATTGGTGTGCACGAAAGAACGGTTGTATTAGACCGGTCAATGCTGTTTTTGAAGGTGCTTTGAGGCAGCGCTTCCTTTTGACAAGAAACGCCGCCTCAAGGTCAAAGTCCTACTGCGTCGTAAAGCTTCTCACTTCGCTTTCGGTGCGTGATTTTCCATCACTTGCAAGCACTTTCCAATGATAGGTCGTCGCTGCTTTCAGGGCAGATGCCTGATGAGAAAGGGTCACAGAACCACTGCCACCGCTTCCACCGCTGCTACACGCAGCCAACACGAGTCCTGTCGTCAGAAGCAGGGCGATCAAGAATGCGGGGTATCTCCGCTTTAGCCCCCCCATGAGGACCATGCCAAAAATGAACAAACCGCTGCCATAGAATGCAAACTGTGTAAGCCCTTTTTTGGCTGCGGCGGCCACAACCGTGGGGCCGCAATCCCCACCCTCAAAGGTGTTGTTGTCGCAGATGAAGAAGTCATAGCTCAGGGTATCGTTATTGGCATCTGTGCTAGCCTTCCACTTAAAATCGACCGTCGTGCCAAGACCCGTTTCTCCATCGGCAGGCGAGATCAACTCCGGTGCCGTTGGCGCTGCATTAAAGTCGCCTACAGCAAGCGGGTCAATAATCACGCCATTTGCAACGCCGTCCAAATCAAAGGTGCCGCCATCCGTAATGGTTAATTCCAAGCTGTTTGGCCCAGTTTTGAGCCACTGCGTTGCTGGAATCTCCGTGTAAACCCCGGCGAAATCGACCTTGTAAAGCATGAGGTCGTCGGGTAGTGCAGCGGAAAAAGTGAGTGTTGTCGTCACACTTTTGCCAATGCCCGATGTTGTTTTATAAAAGAGTGTGCCAAAGGGAAATACAACCCCTGAGGGTCCACCCGTGGCTGCATCGGATGATACCCCCAAAAGTCGCTGAGCGGCAGGTACGCTAATATCCACCGTGCCACCTAGGCTCAAGGG
>CAZRYI010000230.1:0-3596 GCA_964604255.1 uncultured Nitrospirota bacterium | reverse complement strand
TTTTTTTGGTGGGGAGGTCATTCATGATTTTGCGCTGGCGATCCTGCTGGGAATTATTGTTGGTACCTATTCCTCCTGGTATGTCGCAAGTGCCTTGATCGTTTCATGGCATCAAAAGACCCTTGCACCGGGAAAAGAACAAAAGACAGGCAAGATGCTAAAGCGGGTCTAACTTTTGTTCCCGGTCTTTGCCTGTCAATACTTCACTTACGCGTATGGGAAAAAAAAATAGGGAAACCCACCTTAGAAGTCTCTTAAAGGGGCTCAGTTGGCGGATTGTTGCCTCCGCCACAACCTTTGTGATCGCCTATATCATCACCGGTTCAACCCAAGTGGCCATTGAAATCGGTATGATCGAAGTCGTCGCCAAAATATTTTTTTACTATATCCACGAAAGAGCCTGGCAGTTCCTCCCCCGAGGCACAATCCGGCACATCGAATCCGATGTGCTGTCCAAGCGCAAAAAAACAGTCAAAGACGGTGAATAAAAAACAGCTTTGTCTGCTCGGCGGTACTTTCAACCCCATCCACAATGGTCACCTCCATATTGCCTCATCCGTCTTGGCACTGCTTGATGCTGGGCGGGTGCTCTTTATCCCTTCTGGGGTGCCTCCGCACAAAATAGCCGCAAAGATGCCCGCAGGTTTACACCGCTTGGCCATGCTTCGTCTGGCTCTGGCTGGCTGGCCGCAGTTTGAAGCCTGTGACATCGAAATCAATCGGCCCGGCCCTTCATTCACAATCGATACGATTGATCGACTAAAACAGAGCTATCCCGAGGCAGAGCTTATTTTCACTGTCGGGATGGATGCTTTTATTCAAATCAAAACATGGAAAGATTACGAGCGCCTATTGACCCTCTGTGACTTTGCCCTTATCTCTCGCATCGCCTATCCCTTTTCAGATTTTCCACAGCTTTTAGGACTGCCTTCGATTGATGCGGCGACATTAAAAGCGCTTGATCAGGGCACACTTTCCACACACACCGTGCCACTTCACAGGGGAAACCGCCTACATTTACTCTCCATTCCTCACTATGAAATCTCTGGAACGGACATCAGAAAACGCATTGTTGCCGGAGCATCAACCAGAAAAATCTTGCCTCATTCCGTTGAGTCTTATATAATTAAGCACAAAATTTACCTAGAGGATTAACATTATTAAGGAAACGAACGAACGCCCTGCCGGTCGATCCGAGTGGGATGCAAAAGCACTGACCCTTCTGATTAGCGAAATTATTCAGTCAAAATATGCTGAAGACATCGCGCTTTTACAAGTCGCTCAGCTCTCGTCTCTTGCCGATTTTTTTATCCTTTGTACCGCAGAATCAAGCCCTCAGCTCAAAGCGATTACCAATGAGGTTGAAGACCAACTCTCCTCGCGGGGTCTTGAGCCGCTTAGCATTGAAGGGCGTGAGGCGGGTACCTGGATTTTAATGGACTATGGTGATGTGATTCTTCACATTTTCAAAGGGGAAGCACGGACATTTTATAACCTAGATCATCTCTGGGCCGATGCGCCCCGACTGCTGGACTCGGGAGACATGGCAGATGCTTATTAAGCAATCCGAATACCTCCGATTTCTAGTAAGACAGGAATAATTTATGCCGCTTTTTATTCTCCTTTTTTTTGCCCTCATGGGCGGTGTTGGTTACTTGGCGACGCTCAATCCCGGCAAAGTCACCTTCTACCTGAGCCAGGAATCATCGGTTGAGCTGGCCCTCACAGCGCTCATCCTTTTTTCAACGGCCTTAGGTGGCCTGCTGGTGATCATTTCCTTCGGTGTTCGGGAAATGAAGAATACCTTTTTGAACTGGCGGGAGATGCGACAGCAAAAACAGGGTGAACAGGTTGACCTGCATTACAGCGATGCAGTCAACGCTTTTCTCGCCAAACGCTATCGAGATGCCATCTCACTTTTTAAAAAGATTTTATCGATCAATCCCAATCACTTAAATGCCCTGATTAAATTGGGCGAAATCCACCGCAGTCAGGGCAATTTTAATGAGGCGGTTCGCCTGCATCGAAAGGCCCGAAGCCAGGATGAGCAAAATATAGAGGTGCTGCTGGTGCTTTCAGGTTCCCTCGAAGAGGCCGAACGCTTTGAAGAAGCAATGCAGTTCCTTAGAGAGATTATCAGCTTGGACGGTGCAAACCTCACCGCCCTGATCAGACTTCGCGACCTGACAATGCGCATTCAGCAGTGGGAAGACAGTCACCCTTTGCAGGAAAAGATTCTCAAACTTCAGCTCTCTGAAGAGGAAAAGCGTCGAGAAGAAGGAATTTTTCTGGGCATCAAATATGAGCTGGGCAGGCAACTGCTTCAGAAAGATGAACTTTCTGAAGCCCGGCGTTACTTCAAGTCCGCAATCAAACAGGATAAAGATTTTTTGCCCGCCCATATCGGACTGGGAGATACCTATTTCATTAAAGGAAAAAATAAAGACGCCGCTGAGTTGCTTGAAAAATCCTATGAAACGACCGGGAACCTCATTCTTTTGCTACGTCTTGAAGATTTTTTTATCGAAACAGGAGAACCGGAAAGGGTTCTGGAAATCTATCAAAAGCGGGCAAAAAAAGAACCTCAGAATATTGTACTGCGATTTTACCTCGGCAGGCTCTATTATCGTCTGGAGATGATTGACGATGCTTTTGAAACCCTATCGGAAATTGAACCCCAGGTGGAATCCTTTCCCGATCTGTTTAAAATTCTCGGAAATATCCATGTCCGCCATGGCGACCTTGATTTTGCCATTGAAGCTTTCAAAAAAGGCTTAAAACTAAAAACGAGAGTCACCATTCCATATTACTGTCCGGCCTGCGACAACCACAGCAATGAATGGGCCGGTCGCTGCGAACGCTGTGGTGCCTGGGATACTTTTATCGCAACGCCCATTCTGAGTGACAAAACGAACAACCGGGGATTGATTGAGGCCCCCGCGGCCTATCCCACGCTTCCTGCCCCAATCTCAGAAGCACCTGTCCTAGAGTCCGTCCGTGAATAAGGTCCCTGATTTACGACCTAAACCACTCGCCCTCATTATTTTAGATGGCTGGGGCATCAATGAAAAAAGTGATGCCAATGCAATTGCCCAGGCCTCACCCTCCTACTACAATTCCCTCCTTGCAAAATATCCCAATACAAGCCTGAACGCCTCTGGTGAAACGGTTGGTTTGCCGAAGGGGCAAATGGGAAACTCAGAAGTTGGGCATATCAATATTGGTGCGGGTCGGGTTGTCCACCAGGAATTGACACGGATCAGTCAATCCTTTGCTGACGGTAGCTTTTCAAAAAGTGCTGTTTTTCAGTCCGTCCTTTCGTCGGCAAAATCGAAGGGGGCAACCTTCCACCTCTTGGGTTTGCTTTCCGACGGTGGCGTGCATAGTCACATCGACCATCTGCTGGCGATGCTTGAGCTGGTGGCAAAAGCCGGGATCAAATCATTGAGAGTTCATGCCTTTTTGGATGGACGGGATACCCCGCCTAAAAGCGCCCTAGGTTATGTTGACCGCTTAGAGAAGGCTCTCAGCGAAAATCAGGCACTTGTTGTCGACGGAGACTGGGCAATTGCCACAGTCACGGGCCGATTTTACGC
>CAZRYI010000229.1:0-3610 GCA_964604255.1 uncultured Nitrospirota bacterium | reverse complement strand
GGTTCAGCGCACAAAGAGACGGCCTCGGTGATCTTTACGAAGGCCTGCTGGAAAAAAACGCCAGCGAAACCAAATCCGGTGCCGGACAATACTTCACCCCGCGCCCGCTCATCGACAGCATGATCCGCTGCATCAAACCGCAAGCACTGGAAAAAATTCAGGACCCTGCCGCAGGCACCGCCGGTTTTCTCATCGCCGCCGACAGCTATATCAAACAGCACACCGACGACCTCTTCGATCTCAAGGCAAAAGACCGCAAATTTCAAATCAACAAGGCTTTCATCGGCATGGAACTGGTGCCCGGCACCCGCCGCCTCGCATTGATGAACTGCCTGCTGCACGGCATGGAAGGCGATAACGAAGGCGCGTAGTGCATCTCGGCAACACCCTCGGTCAACGCGGCACCGAACTGCCCAAAGCCGACATCATCCTCACCAACCCGCCCTTTGGCACCGCCAAGGGCGGTGGCGGCCCCACGCGGGACGACTTCACCTACAAAACCGGCAACAAGCAGTTAGCCTTTTTGCAACACATCTACCGCAACCTCAAACCCGGTGGCCGCGCCGCCGTGGTGTTGCCCGACAACGTACTGTTCGAAGCTGGTGTGGGCACCGACATCCGCCGCGACCTGATGAACAAATGCAACCTGCACACTATCCTGCGCCTGCCCACCGGCATTTTTTATGCGCAAGGCGTCAAAACCAATGTACTTTTCTTTACCAAAGGCACGACAAAAAAACCGGAACAGGAAGAAAACTGCACCAAAAAGGTCTGGGTCTACGACCTGCGCAGCAACATGCCTAACTTCGGCAAACGCACACCGTTCGGCGCACAGCACCTCAAACCGTTTGAAAAACTGTTCGGCCGAAAAGCCGACGGCACCAGCAAACGCACCGAGGATGACTGGAATTTCTCCGCTGAAGATACGGAGCAGACCGAAGAGAACAGCCGCTGGCGCTGCTTCACCCGTGACTACATCCGCGAACAAAAAGGTGATCCCCTCGACATCAGCTGGATCAAGGACGAAGACAGCGTCGATGCTGCGAGCCTGCCTGAACCCGACATCCTCGCCGCCGAAGCCATGGGTGAACTCACCGAAGCCCTGCGGGAACTGGATGGCCTGATGCAGGCATTGGGGGCCGGGGATCAGGCGCAGGTGCAGCGGAGGTTGTTGGTGGAGGCGTTGGGGCTCGAAAATGCCAAATAAAAAAACCGTAGGTTGGGGTGAGGAACAAACCCCAACAAATGCCGGAGCGGGTGCCAATGTTGGGGTTCCTGCGTCACCCCAACCTACATCGGCTATCCCAGGCTCGTGGGTCAGCATTACCTTGGGCGAGGCTATTGATTACGGCAAAACAATCAAAGCTGAGCCATTGCAGATCAGTGATAACACTTGGGTACTTGAGCTTGAAGATATCGAAAAAAATTCCTCAAAAGTGCTTCAACGCATGACATTTGCAGACCGCAAATCCAAGAGTACCAAAAACTACTTTCAAACTGGTGACGTATTGTATGGAAAGCTGCGACCGTACCTCAACAAAGTAGTCATTGCTGACACTGACGGTGTTTGCTCAACCGAAATAATTCCACTTTCCTCTTCTGAATATCTGGATAATCGGTATCTTTATTATTGGCTCAAGCACCCAGAGTTTTTGGCGTATGTGACTAAAGTGGGCTATGACGTAAACATGCCTCGCCTAGGCACAAAAGATGGCAAAGCTGCTCCCTTTGTACTTGCACCCTGGCCGAACAAAAACAAATCGCCGCCAAACTGGACGAACTGCTGGCGCAGGTGGACAGCATCAAAACCCGCCTCGACGCCATCCCCGCCATCCTCAAACGCTTCCGCCAATCTGTCCTCGCTGCCGCCGTGAGTGGGCGGTTGACGGAGGATTGGCGGGAGGCAAACTCCTCCCAAGCAGCTGTTTCGATAAAAGACATCACTGCTGCATGGGCTTTGGTCTACCAAACCGAAAGCAAACGCTATAAGCAACCTTCGCTTGACCCACGAGGCAACCTATCATCACCTTTACCTGAAACATGGCAATGGACGAAAATTGGATATGCCTTCGATGTTCATGTTGGCGCGACCCCCAGTAGAAAAGAGCCTGGATACTGGGGCGGTAATGTGGATTGGGTCAGCAGTTCAGAAGTTGCTTTTTGTCGAATCAAGACGACTAAAGAAACCATTACTCCAGAGGGACTAGCGAAGACATCAACTACGGTACATCCTCCAGGGACGGTACTGCTTGCGATGATTGGGCAAGGTAAGACACGCGGCCAACCAGCAATATTAGATATTCACGCGTGCCACAATCAAAACACGGCAGCTCTTCAGGTGTTGAGTGATTACTGTGTTTCCGAATACCTGTACTACTACTTGGCAGAGCGTTATGAAGAAACTAGACGGGTAGGTTCTGGAAATAACCAGCAAGCAATGAACAAAAAAATTGTACAATCATTGCCTTACCCTACCCCCCAAAAAAGAACAAACCGAAATCGTCCACCGCGTCGAACAGCTCTTCGCCTTCGCTGATCAAATCGAAGCGCAACTCAAGAATGCCCAGTCCCGCGTCAACCACCTCACCCAGTCCATTCTCGCCAAAGCCTTTCATGGTGAACTCACTGCCGAATGGCGTGAGCAGAACCCTGATTTGATCAGTGGAAAAAATTCCGCCGAGGCACTTCTCGGCAAAATTAAATCTGAACAAGAGTGTGTTCCTCCGACAAAACGAACCCGAAGAAAAAATACCGAAGAAGCTGTCAACTAAAGCCGGGGTTCGGCTGGTGGCTGGTTCGCAGTGAACTTGCGAGCACTGTAAGGTGGGCAATGCCCACCCTACGAATATTCAAACAAAGGCTATCGATCTTTTACCAAGCCAACGCCCCACCCGTCTGATACTCAGCAACCCGCGTTTTAAAAAAAGAGGCAGGGCCGGTTGAGAAATAAGTAACAAACTTTATCATTTGTAGAAATGACATATTTTCCTACCTTCCACTCCACTCTTTTTTTGTCCTTAATTAATATATTTCTCAGCTTCTTCTGCTATCCATAACATATTTTTTTTGGTTTTTACTAAAACAAAAGTAGTGTCTGCGAAATAACTTGCATTTTTTGACTCATCTAAAAAACCAATCAATAAATCTTCAATTTGATCATTATTAAAATCACCTCTGGCAAGAAGAGAAAATTTGTAATGCCATGTTGGGCGATCAATCAAAATTCTGTTTTCATCACCTGATTGCTTATATTCAAAATCAAGAAAGGTATGCGTTTTTTCATCAAGCTTGGGTCTGATTGATAACCTGAATGAAGAAAGATCAAAATCTTTACAAATTATTTCTGAAAAATTCCCATTGTAAAAACTAACGGTTGATACTTTTCCTTTTTTGTAAATCAGGGAGGCAATACAAGGCTGGTAATATGAGTACGCCCGATAGTTATCATCTGTCTCAACAAACTCAAACTTATTAATATGAGAAATCATGTCTACACAGTTTTTAACTGTAAATTCCTTTTCATTTTTAGTAAATCTTAATTTCGGCAATACTTCATTATTTTCAGTCTTATATTCAAACAAAACTGCCACAGGCGGATATTGATCTGATG
>CAZRYI010000228.1:0-3619 GCA_964604255.1 uncultured Nitrospirota bacterium | reverse complement strand
CCCGGGAACATCATCAACGCAATTGAAGTCGATGACAAGGGCGTTATGTGGATTGGTACCAACAA
Source organism: uncultured Nitrospirota bacterium (assembly GCA_964604255.1). Classification (GTDB taxonomy): domain Bacteria; phylum Nitrospirota; class Nitrospiria; order SBBL01; family JAADHI01; genus JAJDBU01. The sequence continues at coordinate 3,554 of CAZRYI010000228.1, read as the reverse complement.
AGGCGTGAGTCGTTATGACGGCTCAAGTTTCAAAACCTTCACACGCACGAACGGTCTCTTCGGTGATTATGTCTTTTCAATCGCGATTGATGATGACGGACACAAGTGGTTCGGATCTTACGGTGGTGTCAGCCGATACACGGGGCCGTAGAAATAATACTTAAAATTTTTCGGCGAGGACGAGCAGGGCTTCGTTTTCAAAAACGAGACCGCCGTCTTTCTGATAGGGAGCGGTGAGTATTTCAACTTCCTTTTTGAGCGCTTGCTGCGCTGTAGAAGAGAGTAGATCCAGCGGGGCTTTCAGGAAACCTCCACTGGTATTGACTGACCAGTAGGATTCAAAATTGTCAAAACGGTAAGGTAGGTTAAAACTTTTGATGTCGCAGGTTTCAAGTTCGGCAGATTTGAAGAGCTTGTCCAAGACCTCAATTCGGCCCAGGTCGCTGATTCGAGGTTTTTGCGGACGCTGCTCTGGCGGCAGGGCCTTCATCAGTAGATCCCAAATGAGCGCCATGGTCGGCAGCTTGTGAAATTCACCCCAGACGGCGACAGCTAACTTTCCCTGATGTCTCAGCACGCGTCGTATTTCTTCAAGCCCACGCAAAGGATTGTCGAAGAGCATGAGACCGAAGCGGCAGATCACACGGTCAAAACTGCCGCTTGGAAAATCCAGATTTTCTGCTGACATTTCTTGAAAACTCAGGTGGCTTAAACCTTCTTTTTCAGCCTTTGTTCGGGCACGCTTGACCATGCCGATTGCACTGTCAACACCGATAATCGTGATATTTTGATTGTGATAGCGACGCGCCAGGGTGAGGGAGGGTTCTCCTGTACCGGCTGCGACGTCCAAGATCCGGTCGCTTTCAGAAATGTCTGCGAGGTCGATCAGGGCTTCTGCAACGGGTTGCATATAGGGAAGCCATCGGTCGAAGATCTCCGACATATCGTTCCAGTCTATTTTGTTATCAGGAGAAAGATCAGGTTTTTCAGGCATGTGTGTCGTGTCTCATGGGTAGCGCCTCTTTTAATCCAGCTTCATTGTGGCGCTCAATTCAGATTCAGACAATATACGCTGTTCGATTACACCATACCAGCCCAAACCATCATACTCTTCGTAGCCGATAGTTTTTGCAAAAGCGACCACATGATCCCTGTCCTTCATATAGCTGCCCTTTTTTTTGTTGTCTGTTTTTAAATTGTAATGTGACAACATGTCCTTCCCGTCCGATGATGCAATGATGTTTGATCTTGAGTCGAGCAGCATGACACGGGTTCGATCCCATTCTTCCTTTGAAAAGGTCGGTTCATCATTGACGATAGAGCGAGATTGCTCCGGCCAGTCAAAAAAGACACCCAGTACACCCTGCACTCTGCCGTTTAATTCCCCCTGTTCCCGAACGGCAGTTGAATAAATTGCCACAGGCAGGTTTTTGTGCAAGGCATGGTTGTGAATATCATCCACAATATAGTCATCTCCGCTTTGGGTTTTGAGCGCTTCTTCAAACCAATGTTGTCCACGGACACTGCCTCCCGTGGCAGAAGGAAATTTTTCAGGTTCTGAACAGGCGATGACGGTGCCTTCCGTGTTGACCAGTACAAGATTGAGGTAGACGGTATAAAATTGGTTCACCACGCCCAGCCGTCTAATTGCGTGGGAGATGTTTTCATCCGTCCCTTCCTCCAGGGCGCTATAAAAAGCTGGATCTGTTGCCCACCACCTCACATCTGCCGTGCGTTCATAGAGGTTACGAACGATAAGTTGCACAAGTGTTTGTGCCATGTCTGTCAGTCGGGTGCCTTCAAGGTCTTCGACGAGGGTGTCAATGACCGCGCGTCCTTTGTCAATGCGACTTAAGACCGTGTCATGGAAGTCTGTCGAAGTTTTTGATGCCTGTCCGGCAAGGTTTTTGACTTCGGATGCGACCACCTTAAACCCTCTGCCTGCAGAACCCGCACGCGCCGCTTCGATGGTGGCATTGAGTGCCAGGAGGTTGATCTGTTCCGCAATATTTTCACTGGTACTTGCGAATTTGCTCACATCGTCTCCGACCGCTGACATCACGATTTTCATTCTTCTAGGCACATCGACTCCTTTTTAGATTGGATTCCGTTTTTTTATTTGTCTTGGCCACCCTGAGTGGGTGCATGACCATGACACGATGTATTCACGGTATATGTAAAATCTGCCACACAAGCCGGGAAATGTAAAGAAAAGGGGAGGCAAAACATTACGAAATCAATACAAATATGGAAGTATTCTTCGTGATTTTTTTGCTTCGTTTTTTACGCTCTTTCTCATTTGACACCTGTCCTTTGTCAGATAGACTTAAGAGGAACGCAATCGTGTTGCGTCGATTTTGTCCTTGGGGGTGGTTGTGGAATTTTTGGGCGTTTTGGGTATTCTCATTATTTTGTTGTGGTTAGTCAGTGTTGCGGGACATTTCTGGCTGCTCTTTTTTGCTTATAAACAATCTCGCATGTGGGCTTTGGCCGTTTTTTTTCTTTCTCCAATTGCAGCCATCCTTTTTGCTCGGAAATACTGGGAAGTGTCCAAAAGACCCTTTCTTGTTTATGCAACTTCCTTCTGTTCGGCAATTGCTTTGACTGTTTTTATGACCTACTCATCAATCGGCGTCGAGCTGTCTAAGGTGAAGAATCAGGCCGATTTTGCTAAAAATATGGCATCATTGCAAAAGCTTGTGCAATCTACTCGATCCTTAGAAAATCTCGATTCTGCTTCAGCCCAAATGGCACAACAGCCTAACAATGAAGATGGACAAAAATTTCATCGCCTGATGTCGGAATATGTCCGTTATAAAGAAAGTGGATTGACGGATCGATCACGGCGCTATCTCACACGAAATGCCAGGGAATTACTTTTGTTAACAGAATTAACCCCGGTGCAAGGGACACGGCTTACGGAGCTTGTGGCGGAGTTAGAAGGGGATAAAGCAAAGATTGCGCTGCCCTCCCAGGATGATTCAGAGCAGGTGCGACCTTCAACTTCGGATGAAGGCCCGGCCACAAAACATCTAAAGGATTTTAAGCCGCCGCCCCCTTTTTTAATAGAAGCCTCTGAACTTGCAAGCGAGGCGGGGCAAAAAAAACAGCGCCTATCCAAGGCTAATCAGCCGGAATCCGCGCATAAAAAATCAGAACATGTTCCCTGGGATGTCGAAACCCTTGAAGATCGCTCTCCAATAAAAAAGATCTCTTTTCGGGAGGCAAAACAATACATCGGTTTGCAAATCACCTTTTTAAATTTAAGCGATGTCGAACAGAAGTGTTTTCTGGTGGAGGTTTCCCAGGCAGGTTTAGAGTGTGAAAAACGATTTCAGTCGGGAACATTCTCGACGCTATATAGTCGATCAGAAGTGAAATCACTCAGAGTCACCAGAAATTCAGAAAGCGCTGTTAATAAGTTTTAGCCATAAAATCGTGATAGTGCTTTTGGGCTTTTGCCATGTGGTGCTGAATGGTTTCTGCGAGCAGTCTGCTACCTTCTTCCCAGTTTTTCCGGGCAAAACCCATACGGCGGGATAAAAAAACAAATT
>CAZRYI010000227.1:0-3654 GCA_964604255.1 uncultured Nitrospirota bacterium | reverse complement strand
CTTTATGTCTGGAAACACGAAGTCCTTCATTTCTTGCTTGATGTTAATACCGGTGATCCCGATCCCGGTCACAAAAGCGCCCTGTTCAAGAATTGTGTCTGATGTTTTCTGGTATTACGGAGAGGGCGAAGGAGCAATCTCCGAAGCGGTATTCAGGGACAGGTTTGTTGTACTTGATTCATCGCAGGTGGTAATGGCACGGTTTTCATCCCCATTGCAGGAAATCACAAAAACCTCTCGATTGCCCGTCTGATCTGAACTGAATAAAATTTTAAGACCCTGTGTCGGAACGGCTAAAAAGGCCGGTGCTGTCACATTTCCTTGATTTGTTGTCAATGGAAGCGGGTTTGTTCCATCCTGGTCGATGATATGAAGTTCGTTCATCCCACTTTGATCCGAAACAAACAGAATCTGTTGGCCGTCGGGTGAAAAGCTCGCCCCGTGATCGTCGTTGAGATTGTCTGTCAATGCAAGCTCAGCCGTGCCATCGGGATTGATGAGAAAGAGTTCCCGGTCTCCATCCCGATCCGAGGTGAAAAGAATGCGTTTGCCATCGGGTGAAAAGCTCGGGCGACCTTCGTCTGAATTGTTCGTTGTGACCTGGCTTAAGTTCCCGCCATTCTGATCCATCAAAAATATTTCAAAGTCGCCTTCAGGATTGCTTGAGGCATCAACGCGATTTGAAATAAACACGATCTGCTCTCCATTCGGAGAAAAAGCAGCCTCCTGATCTACTCCGCCATTGTCTGTCAGATTGACCGGATTGCTGCCATCTCGCCCCATCACAAAGAGTTCAAAGTTGTCGGTTCGGTTTGTTGTAAAGAGAATCTTCTTGCCATCGAGTGAAAATACGGGCGCTTCGTTGGTGATACCGGCTTCGCTATTCGTGAGCCGTGTGGGTGCGGGGCTAGCGGGGGTATTGCCGTCAACGGACATTGTGAAAATTTCAAAAGACTCTGTTCGGTTCGATGCAAAGGCAATCAGTGGAGTATAGACAAAGGCTTCAGGTGCAAAGGCAATCTGTCCTCCCGTTGTGATAGACACCGAAACAAGGGCAGAGCGAAAAACTGAATCGGTTGTTGCTGTTAGGCGTGTTTCATCTTGAACAGTGACGGCAGTGGCTTCCAAATTTCCGAAGCGGACTGCGGCATCGTCGGCAAAATTGGTTCCTCGAATGGTCACGAGGGTATTGCCACTGATGGGCCCTTCAGCTTTTCCATTTTCTGCCGCAAGGGATGATATGGACGGCAGCACCCCGAGCGGTGATTCATCTGCGCAGGCGCTGAGCAACAAAAATAAGATGTAAAAGAAGGGGTGAGGCATCTTAAGGACTATATATATCTAGTTGTGACTGGCAAGCACTTCTTCTGCAAGGGAGAGATAGGCCTTTGCGCCACGAGAGACCGCGCTATAGTAGAGCACGGGTTTGCCGTGGCTGGGGGCTTCTGCCAAAGTGATGTTTCGCGGGATGGTTGTTTTGAAAACAAGTGTGCCGAAGTGAGACCGGATTTCACTGGAGACCTGGTTGCTCAGATTGTTTCGCCCGTCAAACATCGTCAGCAAGATGCCTTCAATTCTGAGGGCGGGGTTCAAGGATTTCTGTACCCGCTTCATTGTGTTGATCAGCATTTTGAGTCCTTCCATTGCAAAATATTCACATTGCAGTGGTACGAGCAGGGAGTCGGTGGCTGTCAGTGCATTCAAGGTCAACAGTCCAAGGGAGGGTGGACAGTCAATGAGCACAAAGTCGTATAACTCCGTGACACCTTTCAGGCTGTCCTTAAAAACGGTTTCACGCCCATTCATGCTGACCAGTTCGACTTCGGCGCCTACCAAATCAATATTGGCGGGTAGCAGATCAAGGTGTTTCAGGCCGGTGTCCACCTTTAACTCCGAAAAAGGCAAGCGTCCGATAAAGAGATCATAGACGGAACCTTTTAGTTTCCCTTGGTCAATGCCGAGACCGGTTGTGGTATTGCCCTGAGGATCTAGGTCGATCAGCAGCACATCTTTTTCGGCCACTGCCAGTGATGCAGCGAGGTTGATGGCCGTCGTTGTTTTAGCAACGCCCCCTTTTTGATTCGCAATTGCGATGATTTTACCCATTTTTTCTCAACCCGAAATATGGGCGGGATCGTAGCATAATCGTATCTGGAAGGGAAGTTGAAGTGGGCGGGGTGGCTTGCGGTTTACCCCTTAATTAAATATAATCAGCCTCTTTAAATTGAATGTCTTTGCTTTTTCTTGAATTTTTATGTTGAATTGTTTGAGCAGGAGGTAGGAATTACAATGTTTAAAATCAGGGCTGGTTTTGTCCTTTCTTTCATGATTTTTTTTCTTCTCGCCGTCGGAATCGGCCAGGCAGAAGATAAAGCCCTGACGGCGATTGAGATCATGGAAAAACTTGAAACCGTCAACATGACGATGGATCAAACTTCGCTGGTCACGATGATCCTCATTGATGCGGAAGGCAACAAAAGAAAAATTGAAACCCTGCGACTACATAAACATTATGGCGGAAAGAACGGCCTCGACAATAAAAGTGTCTTTTTTACCGAGTTTCCGCCCGACCAAAAAGGAACAGGGTTTTTGATTTGGGATTACGCGGTTGAAGGCAAACCGGATGATCTTTGGCTTTATTTGCCGACACTTCGCAGTGTGCGTCGCATGAGCACGCGCGATCAGCATGATTCTTTCATGGGTTCGGACCTGACTTTTGCAGATATGGGTGCGAGACGGCTTGATGAGGATGAACATAAACTACTTCACGCCGGTGATGGAAAGTGTCGAGGTTTAGATGAACCCTGTTACGTTGTAGAAAGTGTGCCCAAGGAAAAAGACAGCCCCTACGGGAAAAAGCGGTTTTTTATCTCTAAAAAAGATTGGGTGGCACGTAAAGTCGAATTTTATGACCGGGAAAATAAACCGCTCAAGATTCAACACATCAAGTGGCAACAGGTTGGTGAAGTCCTCGCCTGGGAAAGTTCAGAAATCAAAAATGTTCAGACCCAACATAAAACAATCTTTAATATTAGTGATGTCAAAAATAATACCGGTCTTGAGGATGTCGATTTTTCAGAGCGAATGCTCGTGAGAGGGAGGCGCAGGTAGCAGAGTATCGCTACGATAATTGATAAAAAGAATAACTGCCCCCCCTCTTTCGGGGGGGTTGACTGCATGGGATGTTTCAACTAGTATCAGGCTATTCATAATAGGGAAAGAATCGTGAATTATTGGAATTTAACTTCAAGCTCCTTGATGGGATCAAGGAGAAAAGGGGAGTATAAAACGATGAAAAAAATCATTGTCTTCACTGCAGCAGGCTTAGGGCTTGCTATGTTTCTGACTGCGGGGAATGTCTCTGCTCAGGTGGTGACGGGGACAGCCACTGTAAACAGTTCGGAGTTCGGGTATGACCCGGCGAACTTGATTGCTGCTGTAAACAACACAGACGCAAGCGCAGGGCCTTGTTTTACCTGTCGAAATACCAATGTCGGTGGAACGACTGCTGGTGCTCTTACCAACAGCATGTTTGGTGTCATCAGAACAAACGCCGAAGCAGATCTTGGGGACAAGTCCTATGATCCTGCGACTCAAGGTATGACGATCCCCTCTGCAAAAGGGTGTTCGGCGGCTGGCTGTAACGATGCAGGA
>CAZRYI010000226.1:0-3667 GCA_964604255.1 uncultured Nitrospirota bacterium | reverse complement strand
CACAAAGCCTATTACCTCTGGTCCTGCACCGATGAAGGCAAAGTCACCGGTGTGCTTCCCCTCATTGCGATGAGAAGTCTCCAGCTGGAAAAGACTTTTGTCTCTCTGCCTTTTCTGGATGATGGCGGTATCCTGGCTGACAACGATGAGATTGCGACTGCGCTGCTTGAAAAGGCGATTGAATTGGCAAAGGTGGAGCAGGCCGATGCCATTGATTTTCGTCATCGCAGTCCGAATTCGCTTGGGCTTTCAGCCTATGGTGAAAAACTCACCCTCGTTTTGTCATTGGTGAATGATTCGGAATTGATGTGGAAGGGCTTCAGTGCAAAAGTGAGGAATCAAGTCAGAAAAGCGACTAAATCCGGCCTGACTGTTTCATGGCATACGATGGATGGTTTAGAAGGTTTTTATGATGTCTTTGCGGCGAATATGCGTGCGCTGGGATCGCCGGTTCATAGCATCAAGCTTTTTTCAGAAATTTTGAGGGCCTTTGAGGGACAGGCAAAGATCATCTTGGTCAAGAAAGATGAGCAAACTGTGGGGGGCGGGCTTGCCCTCTTTTTTAATAAAACTGTATCTGTGCCCTGGGCCTCCTGTTTGAGAAGCTTTCGATCCCAGTGTCCAAACAACCTGCTTTATTGGGAAGCGATCCGCTGGGCCTGTGAGCAGGGCTGCGAACACTTTGACTTCGGACGCTCCTCTCCTGGAAGCGGAACCTATCGCTTTAAAAAACAGTGGGGTGCCGTTGAAAAACCCCTTTCCTGGGAAATTTGGGGGAAAGGCGCAGGTGCCGCCATTCAGGCGGATGATGCACGCTTTAGCGCCGTCACGGAGATTTGGAGCCGTCTGCCGCTTCCTCTGACAAGGCTGATTGGCCCCATCATTCGCGGTCGTTTGAGTAATTGATGAGGACTTTTTTCATATGAAAATCATGCACATTGTGGGTGCGAGACCCAATTTCATGAAGATCGCTCCGATCATGCATGAAATGGCGCGCTATCCCGAGATCGATCAAAAACTGGTGCATACGGGACAGCATTACGACGAAAAGATGTCCCGTGTCTTTTTTGGTGATCTGGGTCTGCCCAAACCTGATATTGACCTGGAGATCGGTTCCGGTTCCCATGCAATACAAACAGGCCGGGTCATGTCTGCTTTTGAATCCGTGCTAATGGATTATCGGCCCGACTTGCTTGTTGTTGTCGGCGATGTCAATTCCACCCTGGCCTGTAGTTTAACGGCTGCAAAATGTCATATTCCCGTCGCACATGTCGAAGCCGGCCTCAGAAGCTTTGACCGCATGATGCCGGAAGAAATCAACCGCCTTGTGACCGACGTGCTGTCCGATCTTCTGTTTACGACCTCTCCAGAGGCAGAAGTGAATTTGAGACGGGAAGGCATTGCGGCGGAAAAAATATTCTTTGTCGGCAATCCCATGATTGACTCGCTGCTGCGGCTCAAATCAACTGCGGCCCAGTCCGATATTCTGGATCGCCTTGCTCTGAAGTCGAAAGCATACGGGCTTGTGACCCTGCATCGCCCTTCGAATGTGGATGATGAAACAACCCTGTCTGGCATTATGAAAGCCCTGGCCGAAATCGGACAAAACATCCCCCTGATCTTTCCTGTCCATCCCCGAACACGGCAACACATCGCTGATTTAGGGATTGAAACCAATAAAAAAAGTGAAGGCAAGGGGATCCGTCTATTGGAACCGATTGGCTACATCGACTTTATGAAACTCACAATGTCGTCGGCCCTTGTTTTGACTGATTCCGGTGGCATTCAGGAAGAGACTTCGGTCTTAAATATTCCCTGCGTTACCATTCGAGAGAATACCGAACGACCGATCACCATTGAGAAAGGGACTAATTCCCTCGTGGGCACAGATCCGAGTCGCATTATTTCAGCCGGATTAAAGGCTTTAAATGCAGATCCTCAAGCCCATCCCGGCATTGAACTATGGGATGGCAAATCGGCAGAGCGCATAGTGCCGATCATGCTGGATTGGTTCAAAAAACGGAGTTTTACTGGCAAATGAGTTTTATCTTCTGGGCTTGTATCTTTGCCCTCTTCTACATATATCTGGGTTATCCCATCCTGATTCGTCTGATTCGGAAGCTCGTGGGCTGCAAAGTGGTTCAGAAAAACGGCTTTGAACCTCAAGTCACACTGATTATCTCCGCATACAATGAAGAAGAATCCATCCGGGAAAAAATTGAAAACAGCCTCTCCCTGGATTATCCCTCAGAAAAACTCGAAATTTTAATCATTTCAGATGCCTCAAGTGATGCGACGGATCAGATTGTTTCTGAATATGAAGACCGGGGTGTGACCTTGGTTCGCATGGAGGCGCGGGGGGGGAAAACATCCGGTCTGAATCACGGGGTCTCCGTTGCAAAGGGAGAGGTCATTGTCTTCTCCGACGCAAATGCATTTTATGAACCTGATTCCGTTCGCAGGCTTGCCGAGCATTTTTCTGACCCTGAAGTCGGTTATGTCACCGGCGCTTCCCGCTATATCCAGAAAAAACAATCCTTTGTCGGTCGATGTGAAAATCTTTATTGGAACTATGATCTCGACATTAAACAGGTTGAGAGCGACTTAGGTTCCATGATTGGGGCGGATGGTGCCATGTATGCCATTCGGCGAGTGCTTTATACCCCTCTAAAACCGCAGGATATCAATGATTTTTTAAATCCTTTGCAAATTATTGCAAAGGGTTATCGTGGGATTTTTGAACCCTCAGCCATTTGCCGGGAAGAAACGGTCTCCAAATTCGGGGAAGAGTATCGGCGGAAGGTTCGGATTGTTTCACGAAGCCTGCGCTGTTTGATGCAGGTATCGGTTTTGTTAAACCCCTTCCGCTTCGGATTGTACTCCCTGCAATTGTTTTCCCATAAATTGCTGCGTTGGTTTACACCGCTTTTTATCTTTGGTATCGCCCTTTCCAATATCTGGCTTTGGGAAAAAGGCGGTATTTACCTCTGGGTCGGTGTTGCACAACTGGTCTGTTATGGCATGGCGCTGGCCGGGTATTTATTCTCGCTTGCGGGTGTCAGACTCCGCTTGTTTTTCCTGCCCTATTATTTTTGCCTTATGAATGTTGCCTCACTGCACGCCATCTGGAAATCGGCCCGTGGAGAGGTTCAGGCCACCTGGGAGCCTGAAAGAGAAAAACATCAGAATAAGCAGGAAAAACGTAAAATTGGTTTAAGTGTCGGCATCGTTCTAATCGGATTATTTATTATTGTTCAGGCCTTCTCCTACCTCGGCAGAGGGACGGTCATTGAAGAAAAACTTTTTTGGGTCGTGACGGGATTGCTCATTTATGCCCTCGTGGGTTATATCGCTTCCCTGTCCATTATTTCCCTGCTAGTGAAACCATTTAAAAAACCGAAGGCCGATGCAGGCAACTACATTCCTTCCGTCACCTTGCTGATATCGGCCTACAACGAAGAAAAGGTGATTGAAAGCAAAATCAAGAATTCTCTCGACTTGGATTACCCGAGCGAAAAACTGCGTATTCTTGTTGTTTCCGATGGTTCGACCGATGAGACCGAGGCAATTTGTAATGCCTATGCAAACCGGGGAATTACATTATGGTCTTATCACCCTCGACGTGGAAAAATTTCTATCATCAACCGCGCCATGCAACGCATTGAAG
>CAZRYI010000225.1:0-3709 GCA_964604255.1 uncultured Nitrospirota bacterium | reverse complement strand
TCACTACCTTTTTACGGCTCCTTGAGAAAATTGGCGCGACGGTCACAAAAGAAGCGGGTGTCACAAACATCACGGTTAAGCAGATTGAAAATTGCGAGGCACCCTACTCCTGGGTCAAAACCATGCGTGCGACTATTTTGGTCTTGGGGCCCCTCATTGCCCGCTGCGGTGAGGCCCATGTTTCACTGCCAGGAGGCTGTGCCATTGGCGCACGACCCATCCAGCTCCACCTTGATGGACTCACAAAAATGGGCGCTGAGATTGAAATCAAACACGGCATGATCCACGCAAAAGCAAAGCACCTAAAAGGCGCACAAATCTATTTTGATGTGCCGACCGTCACCGGCACCGAAAACCTGATGATGGCCGCCACCCTTGCGGAAGGTACGAGCATTCTGGAAAATGCCGCCTGCGAACCGGAGATCGTCGATCTGGCCAATTTCCTCAACCTCTGCGGCGCACAAATTATGGGTGCTGGCACCGAGCGGATTATTATCAATGGCGTGCCTTCTTTGGGGGGGACATCCTATGAAATCATGCCCGACCGGATCGAAACCGGCACCTTCATGGTGGCTGCGGCGATTACAAAGGGACGGCTGTTGCTTAAAAAATGTCAGCCCGCAGCTCTAACGAGCGTCATCGAAAAGCTCCGGGCCGCTGGTTCAGAAATCACAGTCGAAAAATCTTGCCTGCAAATCACCGGCGGCACAATAAAAGCCGTTGATGCCAAAACCCTGGCCTATCCGAGTTTTCCAACCGATATGCAGGCGCAGTTAATGGCCCTGATGAGCCTGTCAGACGGGCAATCCATCATCACCGAAACCATCTTTGAAGCCCGTTTCAACCATGTTGCCGAGCTAAGACGGATGGGTGCTCAGATCCGACTGGAGGGAAATCACGCCGTCATCAAAGGGGTGCCCTCTTTATCCGGTGCGCCGGTCATGGCTTCGGATCTGAGAGCCAGCGCTTCATTGATTCTGGCCGGTCTTGTGGCAAAGGGAGAAACCGAAATTTCCAGAATCTACCACCTCGACCGGGGTTATGAGTCCATCGAAGAAAAATTATCGAAAGTCGGCGCGTCTATAAAAAGAGTAAAGGGGAATGTGTAAGTGAAGCACCCCCTGGTCATCGCCCTTTCAAAGGGACGCCTACTCGAAACAACTATCCCATTTTTCAAACGATTGGGCATCTCTCCCGATGATTTTTCACCGGAAAGCCGAAAGCTCACCTTTGAAGATAAAAAAAATCAGGTGAAGATTCTCCTGGTTCGTGCCGTCGATGTGCCCACCTACGTTGAACACGGTGCCGCTGACATGGGCATCGCGGGAAAAGACCTGCTTTTGGAACACATGTGCGATCTTTACGAACCGCTCGACATGGGCTTCGGTCACTGCCGAATTATCGTGGCGGAACCCAACAAGGTGAAGGGAACGCACTCGCATCAGCGCTATTCAAAACTCCGTATCGCAACAAAATACACCAACATTACCGAACGCTACTTTTCGGACAAAGGCATCCCGATTGAAATCATCAAACTTTATGGCTCCATTGAACTGGCTCCTTCAGTTGGATTGGCCGATCAAATTGTTGATCTCACCTCAAGCGGTGAAACCCTGAAGGCAAACAACCTAAAAATCGTTGATGAAATTGTGGAATGCACCGCCCGCCTCGTCGTAAATCGCGCCAGCCTGAAACTCAAATATCCGACCGTACTCACGATGATTCAAAAAATCAAAGCGGCATTGCAAGAAAACCAGGAAGAAGGAATAAAAGTCTAATGAAAACCTACCATTTCGGGGACAAGGATTTTCAGTCGGCCTATAAAAAAGTGGTCAATCGCTTGAATCTGGGGGATGATCAACTCGATGGCATTGTTCAGGGTATTTTAAAAGATGTTCAAAATCGGGGCGATCAGGCTGTGATTGAGTACACAGAGCAGTTCGATCACATCAAACTAAAGCCCTCCGAATTGCGTGTGCCTCAGGAGGAAATCAAGGCAGCTTATGCTGAAGCTGACGATCAAGTGATTGAAAGTCTTATTTTTGCCGCAAAACGCATTACCGAATTCCACGAAAAACAAAAACAAAAAAGTTGGTCCACCAAAAAAGGCGGGATCTATCTTGCACAGCGCGTGCATCCGCTTGAAACCGTCGGACTGTATGTGCCGGGCGGAAAAGCGGCCTATCCTTCTTCTGTGTTGATGAACGCTATTCCGGCGACTGTTGCCGGTGTGTCCCGACTGGTCATGAGCACACCCATGCCGGCAGGTAATTGTAACCCCTACATTCTCATTGCGGCCGACTTGGTGGGTGTCCACGAAATCTACCGCGTCGGTGGCATCCAGGCTGTGGCTGCGATGGCTTACGGGACTAAGCACATTCCTAAAGTGGACAAAATTGTGGGGCCGGGCAATAAATATGTGGCTGCTGCAAAACGTCTCGTTTATGGCGGGGTTGATATTGATATGATTGCAGGGCCGAGCGAACTTTTGATTATCGCCGACGAAAAAGCTAATCCCGCTTACCTGGCCTCCGATCTCATTTCACAGGCCGAGCATGACGAAGAGGCCGTGGTGATCTTTCTTTCGACTTCTGCCGAGCTAGTTGAAACTGTTATGGAAACAATGGATCAGCAACTCAAAAATCTGCCGCGCAAAAAAATTGCCAAGACTGCGTTAAAAAAACATGGTGTGGCTTTTGTGGTGCCGGACCTGGATACTGCCGCAACTTTGTCGAATGCCATCGCCCCTGAACATCTTTCGGTCTTTACAGAAAATCCGTTTGAATTGGAGAAAAAACTCATACACGCTGGATCTATTTTCCTGGGCGAAGATACACCACAGTCCTTGGGAGACTACATTGCCGGACCGAACCATGTGCTGCCGACCGGCGGCACGGCCCGATTTTTTTCACCCCTGTCCGTAGACGACTATGTAAAAAAAAGCTCAGTCATTTCCTACAGCCGGAAGGCTTTGCAGCGCGATGGCGAACATCTCATTCGCATTGCCGAGGTAGAAGGGCTCACAGCACACGCCAACATGGTAAAAATAAGGCTTGCAGACAATGCGTAAAGCAACTGTTTCACGCTCAACAAAAGAAACCGAAATTACCGTCAGCATCAATTTAGATGGCAGCGGTAATTACAAAATCGACACTCCCTTTCCTTTTTTAACGCACATGCTCAGCGCCTTTTCAAAACATGGTTTTTTCGATGTGGAAATTAACGCGAAGGGCGATATCGAAATTGACGAACATCATACTGTCGAGGATCTTGGCATTGTCATTGGGGAAGTCCTCACAAAAGCCTGGGGCGATAAAACAGGTATTCGTCGTTTTGGAAGTGCCGTGATCCCTTTAGATGAAGCCCTTTCGGAGGTCACAGTCGATCTTTCAGGTCGCCCCTATTTGGTCTACAATGTCAAAAATGCCCGAAAGAAAATCAAAGATTTTGACTGTGCCCTGATCGAACATTTTTTCCGGTCTTTAGTTGATCAATGCAAAATCAACCTCCATATCAATCTGCGCTACGGCTTAGATCAACATCACATCTTAGAGACGATTTTCAAAGCCTTTGGCCGGGCACTGGATCAAGCGACACAGATCGATCCTCGACAGTCAGGCGTGGCATCCACAAAGGGCAGTCTTTGAATCTCGTCATTGTAGATCACGGTTCCGGTAATCTTCGCAGTCTCCAACGTAGTTTCGAGCGT
>CAZRYI010000224.1:1498-3753 GCA_964604255.1 uncultured Nitrospirota bacterium | reverse complement strand
AAAAAACCGCTACACAAAAAGATCAATCAGACTTTCTTCCATTTTTTGTGCGGTTTCCAGTACAGCCAGGTTGGCTTTGACTTCCAGTGCGGCGATCTTTTGATTGACGGTTTCTTCGGCCAGATTCACGTTGTTAGGTGTTTTCATGGCAGCGCTGTCTGCTTCCGGCAATTGCTGTCCGGGTGGGGTGCTTTTTTCGATATGCACCACAACCGCCTCTGCATTGCCTTCCCTTTGCACCACCGTTTCTTTGCTGAAACCTTCGGTGCTGAGGTTGGCAATATTGTTGGCAGCAACATCCTGCCGTTTCAAACCGGCCTCAATTCCCGTTAAAGCGTTATTGATTGAAGATAACATTCATCTCCTCCTGCAACACTTATCGGCAAGTGAACAGTAAAACTTTAGCAATTTCTTGAAAAAATATAAAATAGCTGCAATCCAACTTATTGCCCCCCCTCAAAACCCAGTTGTCGCCAGGCCTCGTAAAGCACCACTGCCACGGCATTGGAGAGGTTCAAGCTGCGATTGTCCGGCAGCATCGGAATTCTGAGCAAGTGTGCTGGCGGCAGGCTGTTTCGCAGGGCTAGGGGCAGGCCATCGGTTTCAGAGCCAAAAAGCAGGGCATCGCCTGCTTCAAAAGCAACATCGTGATAAGGACGGCGACCATGTTTTGAACAGGCAAAAAGCCTGCGCGGTTTGACAGCCTCTAAAAATAAATCCATCGACTCGTGAACCTTCAGATCGGCAAATTCTCGATAATCTAAACCTGCGCGGCGGAGTTTGCTGTCTTCCAAAGTAAAAGCCAGGGGTTTAATCAGGTGGAGCTTTGCGCCGCTGTTGGCACAAAGTCGGATAATATTGCCGGTATTCGGTGGAATCTTCGGTTGAAATAAAACGACATGAAACATTTAAAGTCCTCTCGCCTTAGCCTCTTTTAAGTGATTCCCTCAATATAAAGCCCGCCTCTTATACGGGAAATGGACGCTCAAAGGAAAATGCGGAATAAAAAATGCCTGTTATAATTGGGGGAACAAGGGATTATGTATAAGGAGAGCCGATGGTTACGGAATGCCCGGTGTGTCAGGAAGCCGTTACTTTTGAAGTGGATCGCATTGAGGACAAAACCGAGGTGGTGTGTGCCAGTTGTCTCACCACCCTGAGTCTAAAGCTTGTTCTGGAGCCGGTGGCGGTTGCATCCGGCGCACATGCCTCGTCCTTTGCTGGAGAAGCGCCTTCGGAAGAAATTGAAGCACTCATCGAACAAGTCCCGCTTGAGGGCGCGAAATCCGGCGATGCGGCGTCTACCGATGTCGCAAAAAAAGTATTGCTCTGTTTAGAAGGTGAGGCAACACGTGAGCTTGTATCAGCCTTGCTTGAGCCTGAAAATATTCATCTCATCGACATCCCCTCCGAAATGGAAGCCCTTGTTGCTGCCGATTGTCCCAGCCCCGACATTGCTTTAATTGATTTAGATTTGAATTGCGATGCGGATGTCGATCTTTGTGCCGAGATCAAAAAGAACCCGGTTTTCAAAAACAGCACCATTATTGTGATTGGCTCCATGTTCGAAAAAGACACCGCCTATCGGACTCAGAAACCGGTCTTTCCGGGTGCAGATGACTTCATTGATCGTTATTTTTTGAAAAAAGAACTGCTAGGCAAAATCCTCAAAACCGAAGAAGTGCTACCCAACGAAGTGGTGCTGGAAGAAGTGGGCACAGATGAAGTACTGACGAATGAAGTACTACCAGAAGAAACAGGCTCAGAGGAAGCATTGACTGAGCAATATAAAGTCGAAGATATCCACGAAGCAGAACCCGAACCGCTTCAGGAAGTCGCATCAGAGCCGGAGGCCTTGGAAGCAGTCGTCGGTGAAGCTGAGCCGGAAGTTGTTTCCGAAGATGTACAAGCACTTCCCCCGCAGGAAACGCAAAACGATGCGGAACAAATTGCCAGAGATGTGATTGCAGACATGATGCGCTGCAACGAAGAGAAGGTGGAAGAGGGCATTCGTGCCGGGAGATTTTATGACTTTTTAGTGGATGAAATCGGAGAAAGTCGCAAGCAATACGAAACGCAGGTTTCAGAAGCCACTCGCTCGGTCTCTAACTATTTTGAAGAAATTCTGGAAGAAAAACTCCAGGAGAAGAAAAATGCACAGGCGCTTGAAGAGCCGCTTGTGCCTTCGCTGCCTGAAACAGATGAAGCGGTTTCAGTTGATCAAGAGGACATTGTCAGTTCAGATCCTCCTGAAG
>CAZRYI010000224.1:0-1398 GCA_964604255.1 uncultured Nitrospirota bacterium | reverse complement strand
TGCTGGATGAACAAGAAGATGCGAAAAACGAGGCCGTTTCAGCATCGATTGATGAAGTGGATGGTTTTGCAGCCGATGCGCTCGAACTACCTGTTGAAGAAGATGTGTTGGCTCAAGGTGACGATCTCCTTCAAAAAGATGCCTTTGACCCGACGACCTCCTCCTTAAATGCAGAGCCAATACCGGACTTTGAAGAACAGGTTGTGGATTTTGAAACGACGTCACTTGTTGATGAGCCGGTGGCAGAGGACGAGGATTTTTCCTTAGAGGCCGAAGCATCAAGCGAGGTTCTACCTCTTTCCGATGAGGTGCAAGCATCTGTAGAACCGGAAGCGGTTGAAGTGCTGGATCAAAATCCGGTGGCTTCAGGTTTTGATGATGCGCCGGAAGAAGAGACACCGGCAATCAAAACAGCCAAACGCCTTGCCAGAATTATTGTTTCTGACATTGTCATCTATAACGAAAAAAAGGTTGAAGAAGGGCTGCAAAGTGGTCAGTTTTTTGAACTCTTGAGTGAAGAAATTGATGAAGGCCGACAGCTCTACCATTCAAGAGTCGATAAAGACAGGCTGGAAAGAGACTATCTTCAAGAGGCCCTAACCGACTACATCAATAAAAAAACCTCCGTTTCCTCCTAAGCAGCGCACTATTTTTAATTGGAGGGCGAAGTCTCGCTCTCCCTCAAAACCAGTACTTTCTTTTTTTGTAAGCACGCCTACATCTTCCCCGCCCATAAAATACTACCTTCAGAAGACGCTCTTCTTGGAGCTGTTTTGTTCATTGTGTTAAGGAACCTCTGAAACAATATTTTGATAAGGAGAACGCTGATGAGAATGAAAGGATTTGCCATCGCAGTGGCATTATTTGCGATGACAATCGGGAGCCGAGGCATTGTGCTGGCCGGTGCCGGGCATGGAGAAGGACATGGCGCAGCTGGGCCGGTGCCACTTGAAACTTTACAGATGATCGGGACGCAGATGTCAAACTTACTGACTTTTGAACCTTTCGATCCTGCCCTTAAAAACCATCTTTGGATGAAGACCGATTCTGACAAGATGCTCTTTTTTCACTTTGCAAAAGCAGCGAGTGAAAAAAAGAATAAACTGCTTTTTATCGGAGATGCCATCAAAGGGCGATTTTGTGCGGAAGATCAACCGGAGGGCGGTTTAAGCGGTTATGTCCATTTCCACAGCGCAGAAAAAGCCGAGGGACATCAACATGGTCACGGTGGGAAAAAAGGTCAAGCAGGTTATTGGTTACGCCATACTGCCCTGGGCACATTTGAAATGATGAACATTCAGTTCACTCCAGGTGTTGCCCACAATTTCAAAGCAACAAAAGCACCAAGCTGTAAATAAACATTGTGCTGAAAAGCAGAGCCTTTTGAAAAAAGGGAGG
>CAZRYI010000223.1:1435-3776 GCA_964604255.1 uncultured Nitrospirota bacterium | reverse complement strand
GGTCAAAAGCTCTTGATGCTGGACGATCAATTCTGGATTGTGATGCCCAGGTCACGTCGCCCAATCCGTATTACTCCGACACAAAAACTGCTGGGTGAAGCTGCCAGTGGCGACATTGCCACACTCACCTGGAGCGAAGATTACGACGGAGTCATCACGGGCCAAAACATGGTGGATGGCGTGCTTTGTTTGGTTTTGGATTTAAAGGCAACCCGCGCCGGGGTCACTTATGCAGGCATCACCCTTTATTTGGCGAAAGCCGATCACCGGCCAGTGAAAGCCGATCTCTATGTCGCCTCCGGCAAACTCGCCAAAGTAGCCCGTTTCAAAATGGGCACACTGAATGGCCGCCGGCAGGTGGTCTCAATGACCCTCATTGACCGCATCCAAACAAAACGCCGCACCGAAGTGCATTATCTTGCCATGACACCACAGAGCCTACCCGACAAGGTCTACAACCCCGCCTACCTGGTGCGCAACGATCTGACGGCGTGGTAGTTGATCACCGTGTGGCGCGCCGTTTTGTTGAACCTTTGTTTCTGTGGAACGGTTTTGGCCGCTGATTTTAATGCCATGCTGCGTGTCGTACCGGAGTATCACACTGCGGACACAGACAGCCCTTTTGCCCCACCTGAAAACCACGGTGTTTTGAATGAAAAAAGCAATCGCCAGGAAATCGACCTACGGTATCAACAAGGCGGCATCCAGGCGCAGATTTTATTGCGTAATATCATCCGTCGTGGGCGCGCCCCGGAAAATGACTTCATCCTTAACACCCTGTATTGGGATACGGCATGGCGGGATCAAGACTTTAGTATCGGGAAAAAAGTCATGAGCTGGGGTGTGGGTTTCGGTTTTCGCCCCCTGGATGTGCTCCAAAAAGAAAACCGTCGCCGACTCGATAACGAAGCACTTGAGGGCCTGCCTCTGCTGGCTTGGGAAAAGTTCAGCGCCACGACTGCAAGCAGTCTGGTGCTTGCCAATCCACATCGCGAAAAAGAGGAAAAAAGCAAAGATGATGTCTCACTCACACTCAAAATCTACCAATTGCAAGCCGCAATGGACTTGCACGGCCTGCTGCGCCTGAGCGAACGCCATGACTGGGAAGCGGGTGCAGGCATCAGCCATGTGATCGGAACCCAATTCGCATGGCATACCAGCCTGCTCTACCAGCGGCGCTATCAACGCTGGCTCAACCCACTCGCGGGCGCAAGCTCTTTTCCACTCGCAGCCGCCGACCCATTGCAGCAAATAAACTTTGAGCATGGTCTCAAAGCCATCGGTGGAACAAGCTGGACCCATGCCTCAGGCTGGTCTGTATTAAGCGAAGTCTGGTATGACGATCAGGCTTACAGCCGAGATCAATGGCGCGATCTCACAGCACTCACGGCAAAACAGCGCCGTTTTCTTGACGATATTCCGAACGACGCCATTCCGAATGAAGCCATCTTTTCCAACATTGCCGCTTCCAGCCGGTATTTTCAGACAAGAAACCTGCTGCGCTGGAATACCTTCCTGCGTCTGTCTTATGCCGGGGAAGACTTTGATCCTTCGCTCGACATCCTCTACACCCCTGAAGATAAAGGCCATGTGGTAACCTTCAAAGTAAATTACGAAGGCGAAAAACATCAACTGAGTGCCGCCCTGCGGCGTTTCGGCGGGCCGGAAGACGCCGCCTACCAACTCCTGCCGAAAAAATGGATTTTCTGGATCGGCTGGGAATGGGCTTTCTACTCAGAGTGGAATCAACAGTGAAACAAACAAAAACACTTTCGCATTTTTTTAAAGAATTGCTTCAGCTTTTGATGCTGACGACATTGCTGGGCATTGCACTGTCTTTCATGCTGACGACGCCGCTACGGCGCAGCCTGAGCTTCTCCCTGACCATCGGGCTCAATATATTTTTGATGGTCTGGGTTTTGACATGGATGCGTGAAGATAAACGCAAGACCCTGGGTATTTTTGCAATCGCTGTTCCACTGGGCAGCATCACGGGCGTCGTCTTGAGCACCTATCTGCTCGGTGCCAGCCCCCTACAATTCCTGGAGCAACAACCTCAAGCACTCTTGACGACCGCCGTGGCCGCTATCGTGTTTGGCATCGCCATTTCTTATTATTTCTATGCCCGCAGCCGCATCGCCGAAGGGCAAAGCCGCCTACAAACGGAGTCCCTAAACCGGGCACACAATGAACAACGCTTGACGGAAACCGAATTACGCCTGCTGCAAGCGCAGGTCGAACCCCATTTTTTGTTCAACACTTTGTCGAATGTTGTTGGCTTGATAGACCCTGAGCCAAAGCAGGCAAAAAAGATGTTGGAGGATTTTACAGCCTATTTACG
>CAZRYI010000223.1:0-1335 GCA_964604255.1 uncultured Nitrospirota bacterium | reverse complement strand
TCACTGCGATTATCGCCGATGATGAAAAACCCCTGCGACTTTATCTCAAACGCCAACTCAAGACACTGTGGCCGGAACTCGACATTGTCGCCGAGGCTGCAAACGGTAATGAGGCGCTTCGTTTAATCCAACAACACGAACCGGCAATCGCTTTTTTGGATATCCGAATGCCCGGCATGAGCGGCCTGGAAGTTGCGAAACAGATTGAAAGTCCATGTCGTATCGTTTTTGTAACTGCCTTTGATCATTATGCGGTCGAAGCTTTTGATAACGCGGCGGTGGATTATTTATTAAAACCGGTCAACGAAGCCCGTTTGCGGAAAACATTGCATCGCCTTCAATCTCAGGAAAAGACCGATCCGCCCGACCTCAAGCCGCTTCTGAAACAGCTTGAGGCCTCCCTTCAAAACACGCCACGACATCTGCAATGGCTCAAAGTCAGACATGAAGATGAAACACATCTGCTTTCAGTCAATGACCTTGATTATTTTATGGCGGCGGACAAATACACGCTGGTTTATAACAAGGGCAAAGAATGGCTGATCCGCACGCCGCTTAAAGTCCTGGAAGCGTCCTTGGACCCGGATCAGTTCTGGCGCATCCATCGGTCAAGCCTCGTCCGCCTCGCGGCAATTGAACGCATCACCCGCAATCTGAACGGATCTTACGCCATACACATTCACGGCTATCGCAAAGCCCTGTGCGTCAGTCGGAGCTATGCGCATCTTTTTAAAGAAGACTAAATAACTCTTCGGAATTGAAGGCATAGAAGGCCGTGCCATATTGAATCCGAACTTCAAGTTTCGTTCCGTCGCCCCCGCTCTAGAAGAGATGATCTCGCAATTTTTGCGTGTAGATGTTTCTCCGTAGAGGCGGACTTTCATTTCTTTTGCAAGTGCCTATTATAAAAAGGTAGGCTAACCGAGTTTCAAAAGGCGTCATCCATTTATTTATAATTCATAAAAATAGGAAGAAAAAATGACTCATCATAAAGATAAAACATCAAGAGGGAATCATTTTATTTCATTTGTAACAAGACCTTTTCAAAAATCATTTTTAATGTTCTTGGTGCTCGTTTCCGTAACAGGCTTCATGAGCGGGTGTAGCACTTCCTCAAATGATGGCGCGGGGGCAAATGTCACGGCCAGCGAAACGGGAAAAGTTGCGCTTTTATTTACCGATGCTCCCACAGACGAATTTTCTGAAGTAAATGTGACGATTACAGAGGCGACGCTCTTGACGGAAGACGATCAAAGTTTCACGCTTTTTCAGGGAACTCGGCGTGTCAACCTACTTGCGCTACAAGAAGTTGAAGAGCTTTTTATGATTCAGGAA
>CAZRYI010000222.1:0-3881 GCA_964604255.1 uncultured Nitrospirota bacterium | reverse complement strand
AAACAACAAAAAATACCTGACGGCATGTTATTGATTCCTGAAGAACCCTTCATCATGGGCAGCAATACGATTGATGAAGCAGGCCTACAAGGGGAGTTGGGCAATCGAAAACCCTTTTATCTAGATGAACATCCTGAGCGTAGGCTTTCCATTCCCGCCTTTTTTATTGATCGCTTTGAGGTCATCAACCGGGACTACGCCCGCTTCATTGCCAAGCGAAAGCGACATCCGCCAGCCCACTGGGAAAGTGAGCAGTATCCAAAAGGCCTCGGTCTGCTACCAATTGTCGAAATTAACTGGTATGAAGCCCGTGATTACTGTCAATCGCTTGGCAAACGCCTGCCAAGTGAGGCAGAGTGGGAAAAGAGCGCGCGTGGCCCAACTGGCAACCTCTATGCCTGGGGCAATACTTTTGATGCCACAAAAGGAAATGTGAGTGCGGGAGGGCATGGCAGTATCATGATGATCGGGCGCTTTGCCACCGACCAAAGCCACTACGGGTTATTTGATATGACTGGAAATGTGATGGAATGGACGGATGACTGGTACAAACAGTATCCGGGTGGGGATTACGAAAGTGAAGATTTTGGCACAAAATATAAAGTTGCCAGAGGAGATGCTTATGGTGAGTCGGGTCACTATGCGATGGAAATTTTTTCCCGCCTACCCTACCGCCAAAATGTCCATCCAGAAGAACGATTAACTTTTCTCGGATTCCGTTGTGCAATGGACGCCTGAGAAGGAGGATAGGAAGATGGACAAAGCTGAAAGATTACGCGCCGCAATTCTTGAAGTCGTGAAAACTCAGATGCGAGAGGGAAGGCCACCTGAAACCAAGGAATGTTATCAGCGTTTGCAGGCTGAAGGATATTCTGAGGCAGAAACGATGAAATACCTGGGAAGTGTTGTCGCTACAGAAATTTTTGAAGTCCTTGAAAAGGGTCGAAGCTATGACCATGAAAACTACCTCAAAGCCCTGAAGGCCCTGCCGGATGTGCCTGTTGATTGAAAGGAACTATGAAAAAAATATTTCCTAATCCACTCCGCTTTGCTCTCTTTTTATCTGTCTTTATTTTATCAAACATCCCCTCCCTCGCCATTGCGGAGGATGCCTGGGTCAAACAGATTAAAGACTATTTCCCCGATAAAGTCGGCATGAGCTGGACCTATGAAGGCTCCGTTGCTAACACGATGATGAAAATTACCTCCTACACCAATATCGCCACAGTCGATGGCATCAAGCAGGTGGACGGGGTACCCGCTATCATTTTTTCTGAGAGCAATCAAGGCAACAAGGGGCCGTCGATCAGTCACTTTTCAATGGGAGACTTAGGCATTGTTTATCATGGCGGAGAACCCGCGAGTGATTTTGAAACCCGCCTCATTCCTTATCCGGTGATTCCCTTTCCGATGCAGTTTCATCAAAAATTCATCCAGCTTGAAAGACAGCACATCCCTTTCGGGATGGATTTTGACCACGACGGGATCAACGAATTTGCAGACATCAGTGCCTTTGTTATTGCAGAATCCTATGAAACCGTTTCAGCGCCCAGCGGTGTTTACAAAGATGCGCTGAAATTGCGAGGGAAGATGGTGATCCGCTTGAAGCTCAGCGGTAGTGATATCGGGGAAGTTGTTGAAATTGTTGATCGCACCACCAGTTGGCTGGTGCTTGGGCTTGGCATGGTCAAGGGGATTGAGTCTATTGAATTTCCTGCCGTGAATGATGTGTCAGCAAGAACAATTGTGACCACCGAATTACTGACCGCGTTTTCCGAAACACCCTCGGACAAGCAATAACGACTTCCGAGTCGCCGAACAGCCCTAATCCCATGTCCAGTGTCATTCCCACTAAATCGCCCCAATCATGTCTTCGACCAGGTAGAGCATAATTTCACCAAAGGAAGGGTGGATGTGCGAAATTTTTGCGTAGTCTTCAAGTGTTGCACGGTAGTGCATCGCAATCGCGGCTTGATGAATGAGGTCTGAGGCCTCTGTTCCGAGAATCTGAACCCCCAAAATTTCGCCGCTTTTTTTATCAGCGAGCATTTTAATAAAACCTTCCATTTGATCCGTCACGATGGCTTTGCCGAGATCTTCAAAGGGAAAGCTGCCAACGGTCACTGCAATACCTTGCGCTTGTGCCTCACCTTCCGTTAAGCCGACGCGCGCATATTGCGGCTCTGTAAAAATCGCCCTGGGAATCACCCGATAGTCGGCTAAAATTTTCGGCCCTGCCACCATGTTTTCCCCAGCGACTTTGCCTTGATAAGTGGCCACATTAACAATCTGATCAATGCCGTTCACGTCTCCCACCGCATAGATGTTGTTTCGGTTTGTCTGCAAGTAGGCGTTCACCTGGATGTTGCCGCCTTTGCTTTCAATGCCTGCCGCTTCCAAATGAAGGCGGTCGATATTGCCGATACGACCAGTGGTCAATAAAATCACCTCAGCCTCGGCAGATTCTATCTTGCCGCGATGTGTAAATGTGACTTGCCGCTTCTGACCCTGCTTTGCAATCTGCTTGATTTGCGTACCAGTCCAGAGTTGAAGGCCGTCCTTGCGAAGATAGTCTGCAAGTGCCTGCCCGATGTCGGGATCTTCTCCACTCAATACTTGTTCACTTCTCTGAATGATGGTGGTTGAAACGCCCATTCGATTGAAAAATTGACCAAACTCAAGCGCCTCGGCACCGCCGCCTAAAACAATCATCGACTTCGGCAAACTTTCCAGGGCCAGGACATCGTCACTGGTTAAAAAACCGCTGTTCACAAGGCCAGGAATGGGTGGCACAGACACCCTGGAACCTGTGGCGATTAAGGCTTGATCGAAGCTGTAGATTTCTTTACCGACTTGCATTCTGTGGTCTGAAATGAAATGCGCGAAACCATTGAGTCGGGTGATATTTTTTTTGTCGGTGACACCCTGCTCGGCATATTCAGCCATTTCTTTGATCAGGAGATCTTTTCGGGCTTTGATCCGGTCGAAGGCAATCTTGATTTTTCCTTCCACTTCAATCCCGACTTCCGAGCTCTTTTTAAACAGCCCAATCAACTCCGAAGATCTGAGGTAGGTTTTTGTCGGCATACAGCCATTTAGGATACAAAGCCCACCAAAAGGGCCAGCCTCAATCAAGGCAACCTTTGCCCCGAGACTCGCCGCGACCTTTGCCCCATATCGTCCGGCGCTGCCCGCGCCAATGACCATGACATCAAAATTTGTCTCTTCAGAAAAGTTCATAGGGGAGATTCTATCCAGCGTTGAGGCGTATTGCAATATGCCTCAACCGTGTTTGTGCAAAAAATTTGCATCTTTTTATCCAAGTGTTTATCTTCGCAAAGAATGAGGAGGGGATCCACTATGCCCAATAATACCGACCCTGCACGCTCTGCTATTTTAATGATCGCCTGTCCTGATCGCACAGGCTTGATTGCCTCTGTGACGGCTTTTATTCGTGAGAACGGCGGCAATATTATCCACTTGGAGCAATATGTGGATAATGAAGCCAATCATTTTTTTATGCGCCTTGAATGGAACCTTCAGGGTTTTATCATCCCGATGAATCAATTTGACCTACATTTTCAAGAATCCATCGCGAGGCAATTTGATATGCACTATCAAATTTATGCTTCTGATGACAGACCGCGTCTGGCGATTTTTGTCTCAAAATATTCGCACTGTCTTTTTGATTTGTTATCACGCTATCAATCGGGTGAATGGCAGATTGATATCCCCCTGATTATCAGCAATCACCCCGATCTGGCACCCGTCGCAAAAAATTTAGGCATCGACTTTCAGCTTTTCAAAGTCACCAAAGAAAACAAAAGGGAGCAGGAACAAAAGCAGCTTGCCTTGTTAAAATCCCACAGAATTGATGCCAT
>CAZRYI010000221.1:0-3898 GCA_964604255.1 uncultured Nitrospirota bacterium | reverse complement strand
TGTAGAGGTCAAGAATCTCTTCGCGCGCACTGAAGATGCTCTTTTGATCCAGTTTGGGCGTCTGCTCTTCTTTTTCCCCTTCTTCCCCTGTCCTGTTGCGAGCCTCGCTCCGTGTGAGGTGGAGAATGGCTTTTTCGGCTTCGGCATCGGGATAGTCAATGCGCACATGCATTAAAAATCGATCCAATTGGGCTTCCGGTAGGGCGTAAGTGCCTTCCTGTTCGATGGGGTTTTGTGTTGCCATTACCAGGAAAAGCGCTGGCAGTTTATAAGTCACCGCACCCACGGTAATCTGTCGTTCCGCCATGGCTTCCAGCAGGGCCGACTGAACTTTGGCCGGTGCCCGGTTGATTTCATCGGCCAGTACCAGGTTATGAAAGAGCGGGCCTTTTTGAAAAGTGAAAGAACCTTCTTGCGGACGAAAAATCTCGGTGCCGGTTAAGTCGGCAGGCAATAGATCGGGTGTGAATTGAATGCGATGGAAGTTGCCTTCAATGCCTTCACCCAGCACCTTGATGGCTCGCGTTTTAGCCAGACCGGGAGCGCCTTCCACCAAAAGATGGCCGTCGGCGAGTAGGGCGATGAGCAGACGATTCACCAGCGTCTCCTGCCCGATAATCTTGTTGCTGATATGTTGCTGTAGTTTTTGTATGGCTTCCTGCGTGCTCATGAATATCCTTTGGTGTGTTGCGTTTCATAAAATCGGGATCAATCAAACCCGACATTTTATGAAATTAGGCTTGAATTGACAAGGCGAAATTTCTCGAAATGGCTCTTTGTTGAAATTTCTAATTCATTTTGACATTGAATTGTCGCTATGTTAATTTCGTGGCACGACTTTTACTCGCATCAAGATACTTATCTTTATATAGCACGCTACTGGAAAGACGTCGTTAGTGACTTTAATGTCCCTAAATTTTCGTACCAACCAATCGAACCTAATTAAGAAAAAATAGCTGATGATCCCTGACTCTACATACAACCCCTGGTTTCGAAGCATAAGGAATTTAAAATGTCCGAAGGATCGCTGCAAGACCCCTTGTCTGAAGAAAATGATGAAAGTGAAGGAAGTGAAACACCGGAAATAAAGGAAGCACCTGCTGAACTTTATGAAAAATTAAATACAGTTTTACAGGTTTTTTCGGAATTTTCCGAACCCTCTCTTGGTTCCTCCCCCTTTTTAGAGTGTGTGCTGGATCGCATCAAAGATGTGTGCGAGGCAGATCTCATTCTCTTTTTTTCCTGGAAGGAGGCGGAGCAGGAGTGGCCGCTGCTTTACCACAATCGTCTACCAAAACATATTGCCAAGAATGGCTTGGTGCCGCGTGCCTGGCAGTCTCTGCCAACAATCGTTTCCCACGAAGACCCTATACTCGTCTCTGACGATATTTCCAAAGATCGCCGTTTTATCGGTCAGGTCATCCGAGGCATGCGTTTCCGCAGTTTTTGCGGTGTGACCCTCCGTTCCGAAAAAAAGGTCTTCGGTTCATTGATTATTTGTCACCTTGATCCAGACCGGGTCAGTGATACCGAGCAAAAGTTACTGCTGGCGCTATCAAAAATACTGATCCCCTTTGCTTCACAAAAGGAAACGAAACCACCAGTCGTCGAAGCAGTGCCTGAAGCGGAAAAAATAGTCGTTCCCGCATCCGCACCCGCACCCGAAGTCGTTGTTGCAAGTCCTGAAACACTCACATCGCCTTCATTTTCGCTTTCTCTTGACCTCTCCAATCGTATTCTTAGTTTCGATCCATGTTTTGCCGAATTTCTCGGACACAAAGCCGAACGTCTACAAAAAGCCCCTATCTCGCATTTTTTATCTCCTGCGGGCAGGTCGGCCTACTCCGAATCACTCAAAAAACTGAAATCGAAGGATCGAGAAAAAATCCTCCCGCCTTTTGAAATAGAAGTGCTAAAAAAAGGGGGTCAAAAGCGAATCCTGTTGGTCGCTTTGGAGCGCTCCGAAAAAGAAGGTAAGCTGAGCGGGATGACCCTGAAGGCTGAGAATGCAACGTCGGTAGATGTTTTAGAAAAAGAGCTTGCAAATGATGCGGTGCTCACTGACATGCTACGCGCCATTTTAAGTTCTTTAGACCATTTCGGGGAAGAAGAATTTTTTGAAAGCGCCTTCAATCAAATTACACCGCTGTCGAATACCGATGGTGCAATGCTCTTACGTGTTAATCAGGAAAAGAAAAAGAAATTTAATCTTGTTGTTCAGAACGGTCTTGAACCTGCTCAGCTTGAGCAACTTGAAAAACAAGGCATAGAGCAAGGGGATCATGTGCTCTTGAAAATGTTTGAAAAAAAGACCCTGCTTGTGCTGAACGCCAAAAAGAAAGGGACTTTTTTAAAAAAACGTCAGGTCGGCATTGAAGGGCTCATTTCTTACCTTGCAGTACCGATTGAATCCAATGATCAGTTATGGGGTGTGTTTGTTGTTTTTAGTCGAAATCAGCCATTTTCAGAAAACGAGAGCAAGCTTTTTGGAAAAATTGCCAGAGAGTTTGCTTTTGCCCTAGAGAAATTACGCTTGTTTCGCAGTCTGCAAAAAGAAGTGAAAACGCTTAAAACGCTGAACGAAGCAGGAAACGCACTTTCTAAAAGTCTGCACCTTGAGCAGGTGCTTTCCTCAATTACAGCATTTTTAAAAGACCTGATCGGGGCAAGTAATAGTTATGTTTTTCTGGTGGATGACAAACGGCATCTGCTGGTGGGTGCGGCGGCCTCGGAGCAGCGAAGCGACAGCATCAGAAAATTTGAACTCAAGTTGAATGACAATACCTTTATCCCGCTCAGTGCGCGAGAACGTCATCCTTTTGTTATTGAAAACGTCTCACAGGATGCACGGGTCAGTAAAAAATGGCTGAAAACCTTTAAATCACGGTCTTTGTTGACCATTCCTTTAATCTCAAAGGAGCGGGTTGTGGGCGTCGCCATTCTGGATGAAACCCGATATTTTAGAAAATTCACGACCGAAGAGATTGAAAAAGTGATGGGCATGGCCGCGCAGGTGGCCGTTGCGATTGAAAACGCGACGCTTTATCACTCGGTCAGTCGTCACCGGGAACGCTTGCAAACCCTGTCTTCCGCCATTGTGAACATTCAAGAAGAAGAGCATCGGCGCATTGCAAAAAAATTGAGGGAGGAGGCCGGAGAGGCCCTGATCTCGGTTCGGAAAGAAGTCTCCTGGTTGCAGGAAAAGCTGGATCGACCTTCGGAAGAAATCAAGGGTCGTTTAATCCAAATGGACAAACAAATGGGAGATGCGGCCGAGTTGCTGCGTGTCCTTTCTCACGGTTTACGACCTGCCATTCTGGACGAAGCAGGTTTGCTCTCAACGATTAAATGGTATCTTCAGGAGTTTGCAAAACAGAACACCACCAAGGTGCACTTGCAGACAAACGGCGTGCCGAAGCGTTTTCCGGCCAGAATCGAAATTCTGCTTTTTAGGGTGATTCAGGAAGCCCTTTCAAATATTGAAGAGCACTCTAACTCAGAGTCAGCCATCCTCTCGCTCGAAAAACGGGAACCTTATGTGCATCTCTACATCACGGATGACGGCAAGGGTTTCGATGTCAAACGCTACTTTTCTTCTCCCCTGGTGATCCGAAAAGGCATTGGCATCCTTGGCATGAAAGAACGCATCGAACTGGCAGGTGGCACTTTCTACATTGATTCCACACCGGGAAAAGGCACCCGGATTTCCATCAGAATCCCGCTCGTTAAGAGAACAACCTCAAATTAGCATAACCCCTTGATGTCCCTGAAAACATAGGGCATTCTGTACGTTCTGGTCATAGAGCAGGATGTCCGTGTGCAGGGTTTCCCTTATCAAGAGCCGCCTCGACAAAATCGTGTTCATATCTGCCCGTGGCCTCTAAGACAATCCTTGCAA
>CAZRYI010000220.1:0-3925 GCA_964604255.1 uncultured Nitrospirota bacterium | reverse complement strand
CCATTGTAATAGGCATCGCTATCTTCCCCGGTGGCTCTGAAAAAATCAGGGTTTGAGATCCCGGCATCCATCACCTCACCTACTAAACATTCGCTCACAAAACCATCCCCCTTCAACTCAATTTTTGAAAGGGTCTGAAGAATCTTTTCAGCATTTGTCAAAATCAACTCTTTCATTTTTTTTATTCCATCCTGTTTTATTGTAAATAATGATGTTTATTCGCGGACATTGTAACAAAGTCAACTTGACGGCAACACCCAAAAATCGACTGATAAAATCCGCCGTGCTACCGTCTATTTCAATGGAGAAAGGGTCTGTAGGAGGGAATGGCTATTTTTTCTTCCCGTAGTGCGACCTTCCGGCTGTTTCACGCTGAACGCGCTCCCGACTGATGAGATGAAAGAGGTCGTCATCAAGATAAGTGACGGAATAAGTTGTCATCCCCTCAGATACGTCCGACTGCAAAATCATTCGTGTGGCACCATCATCCCAAAAGACCAGCAGCACTTCCGGGAAATTGTTGATCCGGGGTTCACCAAACCGACCTGTCCATGCGTCAATTTTTTTCTGAATGATCTCAGTACCTGTTTTGAGTGGACGATAGTTGATATCAATCCGAAAAAGTAGCCCGCGATAAAAGTCGTAGACAATGGACAGGATTTCTGGGGACGATGGCGGGGAGAGTTGGTAGCGATGTTCATCTTCGAACTGTCCAACAACGGGTGGCACTTTTGTGCCGGATGTCGTCGCTAAAAAAGTATCCAGCGACATACCCAGGGTCACAGCTTCGTAGTTGCGAGGCACTGGCTCCCCATCTTCAATGATGGCATGGATTGCAAAAATATTTGAGGGAAAGCAGATGATTAAGGCAGACAAAATGCCGACAACAAAAAGAAGAGGTCGAAAAGACTGCCATGGGGTTGACGCTAAAAAAGCACTTGCTGGCGGCAAAGCGCTGGAGGCAGGCATTAAGGTGTTACCCACAGCCTCAGCATGGCTGCGATAAAAATCACGATGCTACCGATGGCGAGCGTCATTTTATTCGCACCAAATTGAGGAGGCGAGTCCTCTTTTTCAGATTCATCATCATATTTACTGGAAGAGCGGATGATACCAAAAAGCAAACCTGAACCTAGCGCGACGGCTAAGAAGGCTTTTACCGCAAGTGCGGAAACATAGCCTCCCGGTACGGCATCAAAGCCCATTCGCCGTGTCTTAAAATTGATAAAACCTGTGATAAACAAGATCACGAGCGTGGCGATGGAGATGAGGCGATAGCGCTTGGCAAGTGATGAAACAATGGCGGGTGGCAAACTGCCCGACTTGACCATGGGAGATAAAACGAAGACCTGATAGGCCGCCGCCCCGATCCAGATAATGGCCGACATGAGATGTAACCAATGTGCTATGACCGCGGATAAATTCATCTTACCTCCAATGTTCCAAAACAAAAGGAACTACATTTTTTTCTTTGTTGGATCTTTTAAATAATCTTTCATGCGATCCAGCATTTCTTCATCAATGAGACCGATGTCCCCTTTGTTTTCCATGTAACACTTGATGTCGTCCAGGCGTTTTGCGGCTTCGGTATTGTCTTTGAGGCGCGGCGTTTGCTCTTTTGCATCTTCAAAAGCCTCAAAGGTCATTTCGTCATATCCATAAGTACGAAGTCGTTTCATGGCCTTCATCATGGCTTCATTTCTAAACTTGGTTAAAAGCTCTGAACTGACCGTTGTAACACCTAGCTTCCGGGCGCGTCGTTCTGCTGCCTTTTTGATGCCGCTGCGGACAAAGTCGGGTGAGGTCATCAGGCGTTTTTGCGCCTCGTCACTCCATGCGATGTCGGACTTGGGTGCATCCCAAATCTGCGTCGCGGCTGCTAAATCAATCCGGGAAATGCCCATTTCAATGGCAAGATCTTCGGCGTCATTTTTCAGCATGTCCCGAACAAAATCACGGGCCATTTCTGGGGATTCGGCAATTTTTTGCTCAAGGCGCACCTTTGCGGCATCGGTCCATTCGACACTGGGTCGCTCCGCTTCTTCTGAAGTATCGCCCAAGGCTTCCGCTTTTTTAAGCAGGGTCATATCGACTTCGAGATGTCCGCGCTCCAAGGCAACCTCTTCTGCAATCTTTTTAATCATGGAGCGCATAAATTCAGGCACGGTCTCAAGGCGCTCTTGAGCTTCCCGGGTCCAGGCCAATGCTTTTGTTTCAACCCCGGCGGTTTCGTGAACGACACTCGTTCCCTCATTTGCCATCGGACTCATCATTTTATCTTTGAATCGGGCCAGCACTTCTTCGGTAATGACCGTAATCCCTAATTCGGTGGCCTTCTTTTCGGAAAGGTTCCGAACCATTTTACGCAGAAAGAAAGGGGCCTTTTTTAGACGTACTTCCGCTTCAGGTGTCCAAGTAATCGGATTTTCTTTCTCTTTTTGCTTTGATCCAAACATAATAAGGCGGCCTTTCGCTCACTTTGTGGGAGTCGTTGTTTCAGTAACGCTCCGATTAAATTCAGTAAAATTAAAACGACGTCCCATGCGGGCTTCAGCCCGTTCTCGAACGACCTGCATGACTTCTGTTGTGATCGAGTCAATCTTATTATCAAGCGCATATTGTTCCACACCACGCGCAACCATGCCTCGGGCAAAAGAGGGCAGGCCCTTTAGACGTTCAAGTGCGGCATCGTCCCAAGGCAGGGTCGTTTTCAGTTCCAAGCCCAGGGTTTGTGAGGCATCCAGGCGGATTTTCTTTCCACCAAATTGTCCCGGTTGATAATCACAGGCGGCATCTTCTGCAAGATAATCTTCATGGACGGCATAAGCGCGGCAACGGCAGCCACCACACATTTCAGAGAATTCACAATCACCGCAACGTCCGCCTAACTGCGGATCTCTCAAATCATTTAATACGGGAGAGTTGTTCCAGATTTCATCAAAAGATTGTTCCCGAAGATTTCCCGCCGTGACGGGCATGTAAGGACAAGGGGTTATTTCTCCTCCGGGTGTGATTCGGCAATAATGTTTACCTGCGGGACAACTTCCCTGGGCATAGTTTTTCAGTAATTGAGAATTTGGATCCAATTCGTAGATGATGCGACGGAAGTGAGGGGCACACTTGGCCCGGAGAATCAGACCATCACTTTCTCCGGCTGAAACTGTCCAGGGATCATCATATTGTGTAAAGAGATTTTCCAGATGATTCTCATTAGCCGATCCAACGCCTTGCACACGGGCCAGATAGGTTAAGATTTCTCGGTATTGCCGCGGATCAATATCAATGATGCCTTCGGCACGTCCGGTTTGAATGAGGAAGAAAAAGTTCAAGACCTTGGCACCGATTTTTTTTGACAGGGCGATCATCTGAGGAATTTCACTGACATTCCAATCCATCACACTCATATGGATGGAGAAATCAAGACCTTCCTCTTTTAAATACTCAATGCCACGCAGGGCATTTTTCCAGGAACCTTGCAGCTGGCGAAACTGATCGTGTTTGACGGGATCCACGGAGTCAAGACTGATCGAAGCGCCCATCAGGCCACTTTCCCGCATTTTCCGTGCTTCCGTTTTTCCAATCAGCACACCGTTCGTCCCTAAAACGGAAGTAAAACCTTTGTCGGAACCATAGGCTGCGATGTCAAAGATGTCTTTTCTCACCAAGGGTTCTCCGCCGGTAAGAATCATAAAAATATTGGGATTAACCTTTGCGATGTCATCCATCACCCTGAAACATTCTTCAGTACTCAATTCATCCGAAGTGTCGGCATTCGGGAAGGCACTGAGATAGCAATGAGTGCAAAAAAGATTACAACGTTTTGTTAAGTTCCATGAAACGGAATAGGCCTGATAGGCCATAGAATAATACCTCTTCTAAAACAAGGGTCTGTAACACATTAGTTTGTATTACAGACCCTTTGTTG
>CAZRYI010000219.1:1304-4037 GCA_964604255.1 uncultured Nitrospirota bacterium | reverse complement strand
CATGTCCATCACTTATTTTTTAATCCTGGCCTACCTGCTTCGGATCATTTTTCAGATCGAACTCAGTCCTGAAATCGATTTTGCTTTGTTGATGTCCGCCAGCGCCGCTTGGCTGGCCTTGGAGTCAGTCTTCATGGCCTACCTCAAATCAGATAAAAAGACCCTGAGTGCTGCGATCACAGCCAATGAGACATTAAAACCTGCTGTTTCTTATGGAAGCGCTGATTAACACCTCAATTTGAATATGATGAAGCGATACGCACTCGTCCTGCTCCCTCTGTTCTCTCTCTTCATGATTTCATGTGCCGGAGGCAAACAGTCTCGCGCCGCAGAGGGCATACAAGGTCATCCGTCCGTCACGGCAGACAAGACCGCCGATCTTAACCCACTGCCTGCTTCGCCTGTTCCAATAATTGCAGATCCAGGAGGAGGAGAGGAGGAAGACGACTTCGATGAATTTGAAGAAGAATTTGGGTCGGTTGGAGTCAATCCGGTCTTTGACCCTCTTTCCTCCTATAACAGGGTAGTGACCCGATTTAATAATGGCTTTTTCGACTGGGTACTTCAGCCCGTCGCAAAGGGTTATGCTTTTGTACTGCCCAAAAGCGGACGCGTTGCGGTGAACCGTTTTTTTAAAAACCTTTTTTTCCCGATTCGATTCGCAAACAATTTTTTACAATTGAAATATGACAAAGCGGCGATTGAGACAGGCCGTTTCATTGTCAACACCACTGTTGGCCTGCTCGGTTTTTTTGATCCGGCAGACGCATGGCTGAAGCTGAAACCCCATCCAGAAGATTTTGGACAAACACTCGGGTTTTACGGAGTGGGCAGCGGTTTTCATATCGTCGTCCCCTTTTTAGGCCCCTCTAATTTAAGAGACCTTGTGGGGACCATTCCTGATGTCTATGCTGTCCCGCTGACCTATCTGGATCCTGTGGAAGCCGCTTATGCTCTGGAAACCTATCGGAGACTCAACGATGCCTCGCTTCGTCTGGGTGAATATGAAAGTCTGAGAAAAGACGCACTTGATCTCTATACCTTTTTACGAGATGCTTATGAACGCAATCGAGAAGCAGAAATAAAGGAGTAGTGAATGAAAAAACAGATCGCGATGTGCTTGAGCTTCATCTCATTTTTAGGCCTCAGCTTATTTTCGACACCGGTCTTTGCAGATGAGCTCTCCAAAGTCGATGTCTTTATGAAGGACAAACTCAGCACCGTCATGAAGGTGCTCGGAAACAAAAACTTAACAAAGACACAGCGCGACGAAAAAATCCTGGTACAAATTGATGCTGCTTTTGATTTTAAGCGCATGGCAAAGTTGAGCCTCGGCAAAAAATACTGGCCCGGCCTCTCAAAAGAGGAAAAAGCCCGTTTTTCAAGCCTTTTCATCAAAGCCATGAAGGATTCCTATCTGGAAAAGCTCGACCTCTATACCGATGAAGAGGTTGTCTACTCCGCCCCGATTCGGGTCAAAAAAAAGGTTCACTTCATGACCGACCTGGTTTCTGGCGGCAACAGCATCTCAATACTGTATAAACTCTATCAATCAAAAAAATTAGGCTGGCGTGTTTACGATATCGAACTCGAAGGCGTTAGCCTCATCGCCACCTATCGCTCTCAGTTTTACGAGGTTTTAGACAAAGGCTCAATGAACGACCTTTTTGAAAAGTTGAAATGATCGAATTTTCCCCCATCTGAGCCTCCACTCAAATATGGAAGCATCCTCATCTTACAGCGCCTTATGTTTTAACAAAATCGTGCTCGGACACCCCCGTCTGATGCTCTTCATCATTTTGATCGCCGTCTCTCTCTTGGCGGTGCAAGCAAAAAACTTCAAGCTTGACGCCTCAGCAGATACCCTTATTTTGGAAGACGACAAAGATCTGCAAAATACCCGAACCATCGTCAATCGTTACGGAGAACAGGATTTTGTCGTCGTCACTTACCGCCCAGAAGAGGATCTTTTTTCTGAGGCTTCTCTCGCTAAAATCGCCAAACTTCAGAACGATTTAGCAGCGCTTGACGGTATTGATCGTGTATTTTCATTGCTCGACATGCCACTGCTTGAAAGCCCGAAGATTCCAATCAAACAATTGGCCACCCGTGTCATTACGCTCAGATCACCGGATGTCGATAAAAACCTGGCCCGAGTTGAATTTAAAAACAGCCCAATTTATCGCAATCTGATTGTCAGTCCTGATTTAAGTACAACAGCAATACAGCTTGTTTTCCCTGAAGACACAAAGGGAAAAGCCCTGCTTGCACGTCGCATCCAGTTTAGACAAAAAGAGAAAGCAGGCACACTGAGGCCTGCCGAAAAAACAGAATACATTGCGGTCCGCGCCGAGTTCAGCAAGCACCAGGAGCGCGTGAAGCAGATCCGCCACCAAAATATCGCCGAAATTCGTGCGGTCATGGCGGGTCATCGAAACGAGGCTGAACTCTTTTTAGGGGGCGTCAGCATGATTACGGACGACCTCATCACCTTTATCAAAAATGACCTAAAACTATTCGGAATCGGCGTTCTTTTTTTTCTGATCCTTACCCTGAAACTGATTTTTAAAAGTTTGCAGTGGATTTTTATTCCTATCATCTGCTGCTTCCTGGCGACCCTTGCAATGGTGGGTTTTCTCGGATTCTTCGGCTGGGGCGTGACCGTGATCTCCTCGAACTTCATCTCCCTCCAGTTGATCATTACCATGGCGATCACCATCCACTTAATTGTCC
>CAZRYI010000219.1:0-1204 GCA_964604255.1 uncultured Nitrospirota bacterium | reverse complement strand
TTCATCTCCCTCCAGTTGATCATTACCATGGCGATCACCATCCACTTAATTGTCCGTTATCTGGAACTTGCAGTAGCACATCCAAAGGCTTCTAATCGTGAACTCATTCTGGAAACCGTTGCCTCCATGTTCAAACCCTGTCTCTACGCTGCCCTCACTACCATCGCCGGTTTCGCCTCCCTGGTACTTTCAGGCATCCTTCCCGTGATCAATTTCGGCTGGATGATGATTGCGGGTATTTCTGTCTCCCTGTTGTTGACTTTTTTAGTCTTTCCCATCGCTCTGATTTTTTTCGGGAAAGCCAAGACACAGACTTCAAGCGGTAGGGCCTTTCCACTCACCTCTATACTGGCCCATTTCACCCAGCATCGCGGTGGCATGATTATCGTCATCAGCATCGCCGCCCTTGTTTTTGGGCTCACCGGCATCATGCGACTGGTCGTTGAAAACAGTTTTATTGACTATTTTAAAAAATCGACCGAAATTTATCAGGGCATGAAGCTCATTGATCAAACGCTTGGCGGCACAACACCGCTTGATGTCACCATTAATTTCGGAAAATCCAGTACAGACACGGCCGCTTTGCCTGAAACTGCCAACTCAGAAGAGAGTGCAGACGACGAATTTGATGATTTCGACGAATTTGAAGAAGAAGGGGATGCTGCTAAATACTGGTTCACCAGTGACAAAATGGCCCTCATCAAAAAAATCGACGACTATCTGGACAAGATCCCGGAAACAGGAAAAGTGCTCTCCCTGGGCACGATGTTGCAGGTTGCGGAAAAACTGAATGACGGAAAACCGCTTGATAATTTTGAGCTGGCCCTACTCTATAGCGAACTTCCGGCGGATATGCGCGCTCTTGTTTTAGACCCCTATGTCTCCGTGGAACATAATCAGGCTCGTTTTTCGATTCGAGTCAGAGACTCCGAAAAAACACTCAAACGAGATCAGCTACTCAAAAAAATCCGCTTTGATCTGCTTAATAAATTTGATTTAAAACCCGAAAATGTTCAGCTCACGGGAATGTTGGTTTTGTATAACAACATGTTACAAAGCCTGTTCGATTCTCAGATCAAAACTTTGGGGCTTGCTGTGGCTGCCCTCATTTTTATGTTCCTGCTTTTGTTTAAGTCCATCAAATTAAGCCTCATTGCCATTACACCCAACCTACTGTCCATCGGTATTGTACTGGGGGTTATGG
>CAZRYI010000218.1:0-4050 GCA_964604255.1 uncultured Nitrospirota bacterium | reverse complement strand
CTCAATTGAAGTGCCGCCTCCAATTCTATTTTTGCCAGCGCCTTATTGCCCTCTTTCGCATAAGCCATTCCAAGGTGGTAGCGAATGACAGGGTTATCAGGCAGTTTTTCCGCGCTTTCTTTCAACAAGGAAACAGCCTTCAAAAAAACATTTTTTTTGTAATAAATCCATCCAAGCGTATCGGAAACAGCTGGATTGTCAGGATATTTTTCTTTGGCGAGCTGGGCCAGGGAAAGCGCCTTGTCAATATTGCCACCGTGTTCGGCATAGATCCAAGCAAGATTATTTGCAGCAGGGGCAAATTCTGAATCAATTTCCAAGGCCTGCTCGTATTCTGCCTGCGCTTTTTCATACAGCCCCTGGGTGTCATAAATCACGCCTTTTAGCATGTATACCTGCACAATCTCTGGATTGACTTTAATCGCTTCATCCAATTCCTTCAGGGCATGATCGTATTGTTTCGTTCGTCCATAAAACTGACCCAGATCAAGATAGGCGGCCAAGTCATTTGGATTAAGCGTAATTGCCTTCTTATAGTCGGACTCTGCTTTTTTGTTCTCTTTTTCTGAAGCATATAGACCCGCCCTGAGCCGATACAACAACCCATTTCGGGGAACCGCTGCAATCTGCTTCGTCACACGCTTTAAGGCGCGGTCAGAGCGTTTATGAGAGCGTTCGATGGAAACAATTTGCGACAGGGCATTGATAAAATCTGGATTGTAAGACAAGGCCTTTTCAAACAAATCCTTCGCCTCCCGATCTTTTTTTTCTGCTCTTTTCAGAAGCCCGAGCCTAAAATAAGGCATTGGGTTAAGCGGAGCAAGTGCCAGGGCCTTTTCGTAACTGAGTTTCCCCAATGCGATATCCCGCAACCCAATCGCAGAATCGCCTCTTAGCAGTTGAGCTTCAAGGTTGGAAGGGTCAATCTCAAGTATCCGCTCCAGGCCTTCCATCGCCAAGCTGTAGTTTTTTGATTTCAGATGAAGCTTGGCCAAAGAAAGTCTTGCACGGTTTTCCTTCGGCTGAAGCTTCACTGATTCGGCAAAAGCGGATTTTGCCTGCCGAACATCACCCTCCAAGAGATGAGCAAGCCCAAGATAGTAATAAATTGCAGGATAAGCGGGATTTGCCTGAACAACGCGCCGAAAGAGGTCACCTCCAGCCTTTCCTTTTCCTTCTGCAATTTGAAGACGACCTTTAAAAAAAAGTCCATCGGGATCTTTCGGCGACAATTCCAAGACTTCCGTGACCATTGATCGGCCTTGCTCAATCTGACCCTGCCGAAGATACAGCTTAACAAGCCGCTTGCGAGCCGGTAGTTTTTTGGCATCCAGGGCTTTGGCTTTCAGGTAAGTACTTTCCGCCTGTTCTGAATTCCCTTGCATGTCATATAAATCGCCCAAAGCCACAAAGGGCGCCGGATCCTTCAAGTCGATTTTGGTGGCTTGCACCAGCGCAGATTCCGCATCGCTTGGCCGTTTGACTGAAACCAAAAACTGTGCGAAGGAAAAGTACAAAGCCTTGTTATCCGGGGATAAGGCAATTGCTTTTTTATAAAAATCCTCTGCCAGTTTTTCCTGTTTTGTCAGCTGATAAAACCGAGCCAGGGCAAGATGAGAAAGCAGAGATTTCGGATCGACTGAAAGCCCTTTTTTTAGCAGGGCCTCAGCAGACTCCGGTGCTTTTTTTCTCAAGTAAAGCGCGGACAACTCCTGGTAGAGCAGAATTTCCTCAGGGTATCGCGCCAGAATTTTTTTGTAGACTTTTTCAGATTGATCGAGCTGGTCTCTTTTTAAAAAGACCCTCGCTTTGATCAGTTGTGCTTCTTGATGATCCGGCTCTACCTCAAGGATAAGCTCAGCCTTCTCCTGAGCCTTATCAAGGTCATTCGAAGCCAGGTACAAAGCCCCCAGCTTAGCCTGCGCATCAAGGAGACCTGGCCGAGTCTCAACCACTTCGCTGAAGGCTCTGAAGGCATTTTGAAGATTTGCCATACCCCCTTTTTTTAGATAGATCAGCGCAAGTTGATATTTTGCATCGACATGTCCCGGATCGCCTTGAAGGACATTCCGAAACTCAATAATGGCCTCCGCATATTCCTCTTTTTCCGAATAAACAAGCCCCCGCTCGTAATGCTTTTCTTTATTCTCCTCAGCAGAGGTGCAGGAAAGCAGCAGGGTAAAAACCCCTAAGATCAGGGGCATTAATAAACCGCGGGAAATCGTCACTCACTCGACTCCAGATCAATCTCTCCAGGACGACCGACACTTGTATACTTGAAACCGAATTCTGCCATTCTTTCCGGCTCATAGACGTTTCGTAAGTCGATGAAGTGAGGGGTTTTCATACTTTCTTTCACCCGCTCAAGATCTAAACTCCGATATGGGTTCCATTCAGTCATCAAGACCACGGCATCCGCCCCGTCGATGGCAATATAAGGGTCATCGACAAAGCTTACATTTTCCATGATTTTTTTTGCTTCTTCAATCGCCGCAGGGTCACAGGCAACGATTTCCGCACCCAATTTTTGGAGGGCCTCGGCAATCACAATAGAGGGCGCATCCCGCATGTCGTCTGTGTTCGGTTTGAAAGCAAGTCCCAGAAAGGCAATACGTTTACCCTGGAGATCACCAATCGATTCTTGTATCTTCGTGACCATGCGTTCCTTCTGGTTTTTGTTGACCTTCATGACCGCTTCAATAATACTAAACTCGTAACCGCTGTTTTTTGAAATCTGGGCCAGCGCAGAGACATCTTTTGGAAAACAAGACCCGCCATAGCCCGGACCGGCGTGTAAAAACTTGGAACCAATGCGACGGTCAAGCCCCATCCCTTTGGCCACCTGCTGCACATCAGCCCCGACCTCTTCACAGACATTGGCAACCTCATTGATAAAAGAGATCTTAGTGGCTAAAAAAGCATTTGAGGCATACTTCACCATTTCGGCCGTTGGAATATCCGTGATTAACATCGGGGTTTCGATCAAATAGAGTGGGCGATAGAGATCCCGCATAATCGCAGCCGCCTGCTGACTTCTTGCGCCGATGACAACACGGTTCGGGTGGAGAAAATCTTCAATTGCGGAACCTTCCCGTAGAAACTCAGGATTTG
Organism: uncultured Nitrospirota bacterium; assembly: GCA_964604255.1. GTDB lineage: Bacteria > Nitrospirota > Nitrospiria > SBBL01 > JAADHI01 > JAJDBU01. The sequence goes on along the minus strand of CAZRYI010000218.1, from coordinate 939 downwards.
AAACGATGTCAAAGTCAAAATGCTCTTTCAAACGACTGCCGATGATCTTTCGTAGCCTGGCTCCCGTCCCGACCGGCACGGTGCTCTTTGTTACAATGACCTTGTAACCGTTCATTTTATCGGCAATCGTCTCTGCCACGGCTTCTACGTGGGAAAGATCAGCAAAACCGTCTCCTCTCGGTGGAGTTCCAACCGCGATAAAGATGACCAATGCCTCTTGAATCGCCTGACCCAAATCAGTTGTAAAAGAAATACGACCGGCCTTTGCATTTTTTCGAACTAGTTCTTCCAGGCCCGGTTCGTAGATCGGGATTTCACCCTTCTGCAAGCGGTCGATCTTCTCTACTTCCTTATCGACACAAGTCACCGTCACACCCAACTCGGCAAAACAAGCCCCAGTCACCAAACCAACATATCCGCTGCCAATAACCGTTATATTCATGAGTTCCTCCAGATTTTATGGTGAAATTATATATGCCTTATATAAGTTTATCAAGAAAGATCTAGACAATTGTCTTGCTACAGGAAAAGACTTACCCGCTATACAGCAAGCTTTTGCTCTGGAAAAAGCGCTCGACAGCGATCAGCGAGGTTGAGTGGAGAGATTTTCAGGCCGGAAACCGTGTTAAGCATTTTGTCATGAAGTGCTCCCTGGACATGAACTGACCTAAAAACCCGGTTTCTTACCCAAATAACAGGAGCCGAACCACTGTTCCAAAGCCACGCCATCTCATGACCGATTCGCTGGAGGGAATCAACATTGTTGCGTCGTGCAGTTTCGTAGCTGTTCAAGACCTCTTTTGAAAAGTTCCCTTTTTCAAAACAATCTTCGATCACCCCTGACAAAACCAGGGCATCTTCCATTGCTGAGTTCCTGCCCTGCGCCACATGGGGATTCATTGCATGAGCGGCATCACCCAAAAGAGCACCACCATTAAC
>CAZRYI010000217.1:0-4061 GCA_964604255.1 uncultured Nitrospirota bacterium | reverse complement strand
TTTTCTACGGCGGATCTAAATTCTTCTTCTGCGGATTCTTCTCTGGCAGTCATTTCCGTTTCCTACTTGTTTTTGTCCGTTTACCGTTCTTGAGCAAAAGCTAAAAAAGCAATATTTCTGGCTCGTTTGATGGCTCGGGTCAGATTTTTTTGATGGGAGGAGCAATTTCCGGAAATACGTCTCGGAATGATTTTACCTCGTTCCGTCAGGAAACCCTTCAAAGTGTAGGTTTCTCTAAAACTGATCTCTGTTTTTTTTTCGTTACAGAATCGGCAAACCCGCCGCCGGTTAAAATATCTTTTTTCCACTGAACTCTCCTGAAGGTTAATAATGCAACTTTAAAACGGGACATCGTTCCCTTGCTCAGGGGCGTATGACGCTTCGCCACCCTGCTGGGCACCGGACTGCGTTTTCGGCAGAAAGCGAACCATTTGAGCGATTATTTCATGTTTACTGCGTTTCTGACCGTCCTCTGTTTCCCATCGACGTTGTTGCAGACGACCCTCAATCAGCACACCTTGTCCTCTCGACAAATACTGTCCTGTATTTTCCGCCTGTTTTCCAAAGACAACGATATCGACAAAACAGACTTCCTCTTTGAATTCATCACCTTGTTTGAAGCGATTGTTCACAGCCAAACCAAAGTTGGCAACTGCTGTACCACTGGGAGTGTAGCGGATTTCGGGATCTTTTGTGAGATTACCCATCATAATGACCTTGTTGAAGCTGGTCATCTATCTCCACCTCCGGCCATCACTTCTGCCACGGGAAGAGTAAACTTTTTCTTCGCGCACCGGAGCAGTTTGCCCCAACTTGTCCTCATCAATCACAATGGTCATGTACTTGATAATCGGCTCAGTAATGCGGTAGTTCCGTTCGATCTCAAAAATAGACTTACCGGGGCCCTTAAAATGAATGACGATGTAGATGCCTTTTCGTTCCTTTTGGACTTCGTAGGCGAGCTTTTTCTTGCCCCAGTTATCCACTGCAACGACTTCGCCACCTTCTCCTTCGATCACACCTTTGATTTTGTCAACGATGGCAGTGATTTCGTCATCGCTCAAGGATGATTTGATAATAAAAAATGTTTCGTAAGGCCTCAAGATGAGCGGACCGACTTCTTCTGTTGGTTCACTCACAGGCTTACGCTGACTTTTTGCTCCCAATTAGATGCCTCCTTCAATAAAATGCAGTCAATCTTTCCGGCCGGGAAATAAAAACGAAGCGAGAAACTCCCTGCCAGAAAAGAACTTTTGTAACATAGTAAGGTGCTGCCAGTCAATTACTCCGCACTCAAATGCCAGGGTGATTTGCAACATAGCTCCTTCATCTGTTGAGACGCTCAAACACCAGACTCAGTGCCAGAAGCATCACCCCGAGGCTGATGCCTTTCAAGATTTTTTCATATTTAGCTTGAAAGGGAAGTAGATCTGCCTTGCCTGATCGTTTAATCTCTTTGTAGGGACGCGAGGCATTGATTTCAACAAAACTGAAAAGGCCCATGGCCGCAGCAATGACGATAACGGACAAGGAGAGACTGTTGGTCTGGATGATGTAGCCCGCGAGTACGGGTAAGACCCCCCAGGAAAGAGCGAAATAGGCATCCGTATGGAATCGCCCGTCGAAGGTTTCCAGATTGTAAGCAACAAGAAAAAAACCTTCTAAAACGGCAATGACGACGAGTAGAGGTGTCGCAAAAAGTATGTAGTAAAAGCCGATAGCATAAGCAGGAATCAGGGCACAAAGGGCAAGCACCCAAAGTGTCCTTTTTTTAAAGTGCTCTCCCCATGGTTTGATTTTGCCTTTAGCACCGATCGCATCAAGGGCATGGGCGGCAATGCCTAAGGCCAGAAAGTAGATCGTCACAATGGCCGCAACACGATCCCAGTAAATTTGATCTGCCAGCATCGCCCCGATCACGGTAAAGGCCAAAACCATGCCGGTGTAGGGCAGGAAAAGCAGTCCGACAAAAATTCGGAATTTAAGGGGGCCGAAGCGGGGAACAAACCATTCTGATCGACGATCTTTTAGTGAATCCACTTGCCACCCTCAAAAAAAATTGCAATTTCTTGACGCCTCTCTCTTCAGATGGGATCATCATGACATGCCAGAACAAAATTTCCGCACGCCCCCGCAAGTCAGAACAACACGCCTGCCCGCCTGGTTTAAAGTAAAGGCGAGTACCACGGAAAAATACTTGAAAATTCGCCGTCTGGCAAGGGATCTCAAGTTACACACGGTTTGCGAAGAGGCCCAATGTCCGAATATTTGGGAATGCTGGAATGCCGGAACGGCGACCTTCATGATCCTCGGTGATATTTGCACTCGAAGCTGCGGTTTTTGTGCTGTAAAACTCGGGCAACCCGCTCCACTTGATCTTGATGAACCTGAACATTTGGCCGAAGCAGTCGCTAAACTTGGTCTCAGTCATGCCGTGATTACTTCGGTGAACCGGGATGAGCTCAATCATGGCGGAGCAGAGATCTTTGCAGCAAGCATCACAAAAATTAGAGCACGCAGCCCGAATTGCACAATAGAAGTCCTGATCCCGGATTTTCAGGGAAAACAAAAATCCCTTGATCTTGTGCTGGATGCTCAGCCTGATTTGCTCACTCACAACATCGAAACAGTCCCCTCTCTCTACCGACGTGTCAGGCCGCAAGCCCACTATGAGCGTTCGCTTAAAATTCTGGCCTGGTCAAAAAAAGCAGGATTTCGCACAAAGACCGGTTTGATGCTGGGTCTGGGGGAAAAAAAAGCCGAACTTCAAACCGTCATGTCTGACCTGGTTAAAATCGGCTGCGATATTCTGACACTTGGTCAATACCTGCAACCGACGGCCAGACATTTGCCAGTGGAACGTTTCGTGAATCCAGAGGTTTTTCAAGAACTGAAGGCGATTGGCGAGCAGATGGGCCTGACTCATGTCGAGTCCGGTCCGCTTGTGCGAAGCTCCTACCATGCCCGAGAACAGGTACTTGCCCTGCCACTGGTACAGATTACTTTCCCAAAATAAAAAAACAAGATGTGTTTTGGATGTGCCTGATTGTTGAATCTGGATCGGAGTTCGGTTCCGGGAGGGGATTCTCCCCTCCCGGAGTAGACGATACGACTAACTGAAAATTGCGTTCAAAGTGGCACTCGGGCGCATTACAACACTCGCCTTTTCAGGATCTGGTCGGTAATAGCCTCCCAGATCAACAGCCTGTCCTTGCGCGGCTAACAATTCTTCAGTGATTTTACCTTCGTCGTCGCTCAACTGCTGTGCAATGGGGGCAAAATGGCTTTGCAGGTCTTTGTCTTCTGTTTGTGCAGCCAAAGCCTGTGCCCAGTAGAGAGCAAGGTAATAATGGCTGCCGCGATTGTCGATTTCATTCACTTTGCGGGACGGCGATTTATTGGTATCTAAAAACTTACCGGTTGCCCCGTCAAGGGTTTCACCTAAAATACGCGCCTTTTCATTCTTGGTTACTTTGCTCAGATGTTCCAATGAGGCAGCCAATGCCAAAAATTCACCCAGAGAATCCCAGCGTAAATGGCCTTCTGCCTCAAGCTGCTGCACATGTTTAGGCGCCGAGCCACCCGCACCGGTTTCAAATAAACCTCCGCCGTTCATCAGAGGTACAATGGAAAGCATCTTTGCACTGGTTCCCACTTCAAGAATCGGGAAAAGGTCGGTGTTGTAGTCACGAAGGACATTGCCTGTGACCGAAATCGTGTCCTTGCCTTCCTTGATGCGTTCCAGTGAAAACGCTGTGGCCTCAACAGGAGACATGATCTGGATATCCAAACCTGTTGTATCGTGGTTTGGCAGGTAAGCATTGACCTTTTTTATCAGCTGTGCGTCATGGCCTCTGTTTTCGTTCAACCAGAAAATCGCCGGTGTGCTGCTTGCCCGGGCACGACTGACAGCCAATTTCACCCAATCCTGAATCGGTGCGTCTTTTGCCTGACAGGCACGCCAGATGTCCCCTTCTTCGACCTGATGTTCAATCAAGGTCTGTCCAGAAGCATCCACAATACGAAGGGTTCCCTTTCCTGGTGCCTGAAAGGTTTTATCG
>CAZRYI010000216.1:0-4070 GCA_964604255.1 uncultured Nitrospirota bacterium | reverse complement strand
CGTGTAAGGAGGCAAGGAACAAGCGCTATCTCCCGAATGAACCCCGGCTTCTTCGATGTGTTCCATGATGGCGCCGATCACCACGCGTTTCCCATCACAGATGGCGTCCACATCCACTTCGATGGCGTCAATAGTGTCATCATATTTAATGACTTCAATGGCCAGTTTTTCGCTGCGATCAACGACGGATCGGATTGATTTTTCAAGTGTACCTTCCACAATGGCACTCAAGGACAACAGCTTTCTCTTTAATTTTTCCAGTTCGTTTTGTAAATGTTTTGGCATTGTGTTTCTCCTAACTATCCGAATCTCCCTGTTATATAATCTTCAGTTCTTTTTTCTTTCGGTTTTGTAAAAATCGCTTTTGTCGAACCAAATTCTATGAGCTTGCCTTCATAGAGAAACGCCGTTTCGTCTGAAATCCGCGCCGCTTGCTGCATATTATGAGTGACCACCAAGATCGTATATTGAGAACGCAGTTCTCCGACTAAATCCTCGATTCTTGCTGTCGATCTCGGATCCAGTGCAGAGCATGGCTCGTCCATTAAAATGATTGTGGGATTCATTGCGATGGCTCTCGCAATACAGAGGCGTTGTTGCTGACCGCCTGATAAATCCAGTGCAGAATCATGCAATCGGTCTTTCACTTCATCCCACAAAGCCGCTCGCTTGAGTGAGGTTTCCACCAATTCATCGGGATTTTTTAGCAGGCCGTTTATTTTCGGCCCCCAAATAATGTTGTTGTAGATGGATTTTGGAAAAGGGTTGGGTCTTTGAAAAACCATGCCGATATTTCGTCTCATATTGCTGGGATCCATGCCCTTTCCATAAAGATCTTTCCCGCAATAAAGAATATTCCCCTTAGTGACGACAATCGGATTAAAGTCATTCATTCGGTTGAATGTACGAAGTAAGGTGCTTTTTCCACAACCGGAAGGGCCGATAATGGAGGTGACTTGGTTCTTACGAATATCAAAGCTAACGTCGTCTATCACACATTTTTCGCCATAATAAATAAAAAGATCTTTTACTTTTAAGATGATGTCAGTTTTGCACTTTGCCATTATCGCTTATACCTTTGAAATCGCTGTCTGATGAGAACGGCACTGAGGTTCAGCGCAAAAAGCACAATCAATAGAACAATAATGCCTGCCCCCGCCAAGCCGTGAAAGTCGGCCTGCGGTCTTCCAGCCCAATTGAAAATTTGAATGGGTAGCACCGTAAATGGGTCTGAAGGACCTTCTGGCACAAAAGCGACATAGCTCAATGCACCCACCATAATCATCGGGGCACTTTCACCAATGGCCCTGGAAATCGCAAGAATCAAGCCGGTCATAATGCCAGGCAGGGCCGCAGGTAGGATTTGCCCTCCAATGACTTGCCAGCGTCTCGCCCCAAGTGCATAGGCCGCATCATGAATTGCCCTTGGCACAGCGCGAATGGCTTCTTGGGATGAGATGATAATCACAGGCAAAATAAGCAGGCTTAAGGTCAATGCCCCCGCCCAGAGACTGCGATCCAAGTTAAAAAAATGAACAAAAATCGTCAGTCCAACAAGGCCGTAAACAATCGAAGGCATTCCCGCTAAATTTGAAATATTGATTTGTACCCAGCGAATCCATCGTTTCTTGGGCGCATATTCTTCCAGGTAGAAGGCCGTCGCGACACCCAGGGGCACGGCAAAAAGGGCAGTCAGAGTGATCAGCCACAAACTACCGTAAAGTGCGGATTTCACCCCTGCCTTGCGAGGAAACCTTGAGGGGAAATTGTTGATGAAATTTGCACTCAGCCAATCCCAGCCTTCATTTAAAATATGAAAAAGAAGAATGCCCAGTACGGCTACTGCGCAAAAAGTCACACTCCGGCAAAGAAACAAAAAGATCCATTCTTTTTTATGACGCCATTTTTGATTCATGTCACCCTTCTCTTGTCTGAAAAGATAAAATGGTTGCCCAGCATATTCATGCCCAAGGTCATCACAAACAAAAGTGCCGCCACAGCAAAACTCGTTTGATATTCGATGCCACCCGCCGGGGTGTCGCCTAAACTCACTTGTACGATGTAGGCAGTCATGGTCTGAATACTCTCCAGAGGATTCAAGGTCATTTTGGGGGTTGCACCCGCGGCAAGTGTGACGGCCATGGTTTCGCCAATGGCACGAGAAATGGCTAGCACAAGCGAAGCCCCAACACGTGATTTGGCCGCAGGTAAAACGATTTGCGTGATGACTTCGTATGGTGTCGCCCCCAGTGCATAAGCACCGTCTCGAAGATCCCCGGAAACAGAAACAAAGGCATCATCACAAAGTGAAGAAATCATCGGTAGAATCATAATCCCCACGACAATTGCAGCACTCAGCGCGTTAAACACCTGCATATCAGGAAATATAATCTTGATCATCGGCGTGATAAATGTCAGCGCAAAATAACCGTAAACTACGGTTGGAATCCCTGCCAGTATCTCAAGCATCGGTTTAATGATGGCGCGTAGACGACTTGAGGCAAACTCATTTAAGTAGGCGGCAATGAGCAAACCTGCCGGAACTGCTAAGAGCATAGAACCTGTGACAATAAGAAGCGTTCCGCAGACTAAGGGCAAAACACCGAAAGACTTCGGTTCAAGCAGAGGTTCCCAACGGGTTCCGAATAAAAAATCAACAATCGAAACCTGAGAAAAAAAGTCCAAGGACTCTTTTCCTAAAATAAGCACAACGGTACCAGTCGTCAGGATCGTCACGCCGACACAAAGCAGCAATGCCAGGTGAACACCATGATCAATCCATTTTGCTTTGTTTGAGAACATTGGACGTACGATTACTTTATTGCCACGCTGATTTGCTTCAAACCGTCAAGATACTGTGCTTCCGGCAATGGCACATAACCGACCTCTTTAGCTAAAAATGCCGCATTCTCCAGATAAAACTTCACAAACGCATTGACCGCAGGGCGCTTCAATGCGGACTTTCTCACATAGATGAAAATGGGGCGTGAAAGCGGTGCATAAGAACCATCATTGATGGTTTTTTCAGAAGGCCTAACGGGATCGGCTTGATCCTTGACTGGCACCACATTCAACAGATTTTTATTTTCAAAATAATAGGCAAAACCAAAATAAGCCAAGGCATCCCGATCACCGGCAACCCCTTGAACGAGCACATTCGGATCTGCGCTCTTGGTGTAGTCTGAACGACTAACATGCGATTTCCCGTTGATGGCCTTCGTAAAATAATCAAAGGTACCTGAATCGGTACCCGGCCCGTAGAGACGAATCTTTCGATCCGGCCAGCTTGAACGCACATCTTTCCAGGTCATAACTGTGCTACCCGCTTGCCAAATCTTTTTTAATTCGGCGACACTTAAAAAATTAACCCAGGTATTCTGAGGATTGATCACAACAGAAATGCCATCATAAGCAACAGGAAACTCGATATAGGTGACTTTGTTCTTCGAGGCGATTTCAATCTCGCTTTCTTTGATCAAGCGGGAGGCATCGTTAATATCAATTTCACCCGCAGAAAACTTCTTAAAACCACCGCCCGTTCCAGACACACCCACGGTCACACGCACCCTTGGATATTTGTGCCCAAACTCCTCGGCAACTGCTTCGGTAATGGGAAAAACCGTACTTGAACCGTCAATTTTAACCATTCCTCTCAAGGATTTTGCGAAGGATTCATTAACAGAACCGATGGAGACAAAGGCAAAGAGCACTAATATTTTTAAAAGTTTTGAATAGCGTGAATCTGTTTTCATTTTTCTTCCTCGTTATTCTTAATCATCGTAAAACAAGCCTATCTTTGTTGTTTTTGAAAATGATGAGAGGATTGTTAGGATTGGGTTAGATGGAGTCCGTCTTCACTTTTTAGATCGTTTTCCCGAAAAACGCATTTGACATCGCTACGATTCGATTTTACAATCCGGTCATGCAGTTCTCTCACCGACTGACAATCCTGGTTTTTGCCTCCCTGCTCTCCCTGGGCCTTCTGCCACAATCCTCCTTTGCCGAATCAACAACGCCTCCGAAAGAGATGGTCTTCATCCCCGCCGGTCCCTTTTTAATGGGGCTTGATC
>CAZRYI010000215.1:0-4073 GCA_964604255.1 uncultured Nitrospirota bacterium | reverse complement strand
CTCGCTTGGGGTGCGAGAGGTCGCTGGTTCAAATCCAGTCGTCCCGACCATCAACTTTGCGTGTCCTTCATCGAAGCGGTGAAGGACACGCAGCTTACACTAAATACCTGTATCGTTCGTTCTCTTCCCCCTAAACATCACCGAAAAGCGGCCCCTGGTTTTTCTCAACATTTTGGGGATTATGCTAAACTGCCGGCGTTTGAAGCGAGATTTTTATTTTGAAGCTTTTTGACTTTCGCAAAATTCGAAGCATCGCTCTTAAGTTTTCCCCTCTTACGCCACTTACTCGGGTCACCAGCTACTTAAGAGGCATCACTGTTTTCTCCACGGCAGGAATGCTGCTTTTTTCTCTCATTCTTGATTTTTCGGTCTGGCTGCCCTTTGTTTGCAAAATCCTCTCAATGCTGCTCCAAGCCGGTGTTTTAATCCAACTGATCTTTGAAGAAAGATATCTCCATTTAAAATTTCGCCGCCTTTCCTGGAAGAAAAAACTGATCCCCATCGCCCTTTTTGCAATTTCTCTGCTCTTTTACATTGAAAAAGGCATCATCCTGCATGAAATGTGGAACGGGCCACCTGGTCTCATGGTCAACCCTTATCAGACCTACAGCATCATCTTTTTCATTTCTTCTTTCCTGATCTACCTGCTTCGTCTGAATATCATTGCCGGCTTCCTGGGGCGCCTCAACTTGAAACCGGCCCAGACCCTTTTGATCGGTTTTATCGCCCTGATTGTGCTCGGCACATTGCTGCTTTCGCTGCCGCAAATGGTTGTAGATCCTTCCAAAATTTCGATCATTGATGCCTTATTTACCGCCACCTCGGCCAGCACGGTGACGGGCCTGGTACTAGCGCCTATTTCCGAATTTTATCGGCCCGGCGGCCTTTGGGTCATTCTTATTTTGATTCAACTCGGTGGACTGGGCATCATGACCTTTGGTGTGCTCTTCGCCCTCATTTCTCACAAACGCATCAGACTCCATGATGAAGTGGCCCTGCAAGGGGTGCTCGAAACAGAATCGGTCGGAACCGTACGAAAAGAGATTCGCCTTATTTTTATCATGACCTTCACGATTGAAGCCATCGGCGCTTTTTTGATGTGGGCCTTCCTGCCAAAAGGCACTTCCTTTTTTACAGCAGTTTTTCATGCCATTTCGGCCTTTTGCAATGCAGGTTTTGCCCTCATCCCGAATAATTTGGAGGGCTATACCGGTAATATCTCCATCAATCTCACCATTGCCCTGCTGATTATCCTGGGTGGCGTTGGCTTTCCGGTACTGAACAACCTTGGCAGCTACCCAATGATCAAAAAAGGGCGAGCGGCCTGGAGGCTTTCTTTTCACTCTAAGATGGTGCTCTCTATCTCTGCGGCACTGCTGCTCATTGGCACCGTCGGTATTTATGTTCTTGAATTCAATAATGCCCTGGCCGGACTCTCATGGTTTGATAAATGGCTCGCAGCTTTTTTTCATTCCGTCACTGCACGCACCGCCGGGTTCAACACTTTGGATATCGGTAGTTTTTCGGGGGCAAGCCTCTTCTTGCTGATGCTCTTGATGTGGATCGGGGGTTCGCCTGCATCCACTGCCGGAGGCATCAAGACAACGACATTCGGTGTCATGCTTGCGACTCTGGGTGCAATGCTGCGTCATCGAGAGGAAGTCAGTCTGTTTCAAAGAAGCCTTGCACCGCTTGCAGTCAAAAAATCAATTTCAATTGCCTTTACTTCTTCCGCCCTCTTGGCCATCCTGATTTTATTGTTTCTGGCAACGGAAGAAGGTAGTTTCAAAGACCTCATGTTTGAATCGGTCTCGGCTTTTAATACCGTGGGCCTTTCAACGGGGATCACCTCAGACTTAAGTCCCGTCGGAAAAATTATTATTACGCTGACCATGTTTATCGGTAGAATCGGCCCTTTAACATTGGCTTTTAGTCTGGCCGAACGGGTCAGCAAGGGAAAATACACCTTTCCTCAGGAAAGAGTGATTATTGGGTAAATTCAGTTTTTAGAGGAGCAATATGAAACGATTTTTAGTCATTGGCCTGGGCCGCTTCGGGATGAGCCTTGCTGAAACCCTTTATGCCGAGGGAGGAGAAGTGATTGCGGTTGATGAACGCGCCGACAAGGTCGAAGAAATCAAGGATCGTGTCAGTCACGCCGTTCAATTGGATGGCATGGACGGCGATGCCCTCAAGTCGGTCGGTGCCCATGAGGTGGATGCAGCCATTATTGCCATTGGTGAAAACCTGGAAGCGAGCGTCGTCACAACCGTTATTTTGCGAGAACTCGGCCTAAATGAAATCATTGTGCGTGCCTACACGGAACGAGAAAAGCGCATCCTGCATCTGGTAGGCGCCAGCCGGGTCATTTTTGTTGAACAGGAAATGGGACGTCGGCTCGGAAAAACCTATTCAGGCAATGCCATTCTGGACTACATCGAACTGACATCCACACATTCGATTGTACAGTGGGAGGTGCCAAAGAGCCTGATTGATGTTTCACTCAGTGAATTAAACGTCAACGAAAAATGGGGTTTAAACCTCTTTGCCATCAAAAAAGCCGGTGGCGCATCAAAAAGTTTTGCATGGCGCAAGGAGCAGGATCGACTGGAATTTAATCCCAGCGATAGTTACTGTATCGAAGAAGGGGATGTGCTCATCCTGGTCGGAAAAAACAAAGAACTCACCCAATTTACCGAGCAGAAAAAAGGTCTTTTTAAAGGCTTCGGGAAAAAATAAACTCTTTTGGAAAACCCAAAGAAACAAGGGTTTGTTCACATTTTTTTCATCTTTTCAGCGACTTGTCTCTTTTCTTCCGGGGAAAGGGCTGCCTCGCAAATTTCAAATAGAATCTGGTTTTCTTTGCTGATGTGCGTGCGAAGCAGGTGGATTGCTTCATAACCGGATGCACTCACCCCGCGCAGAATCACCTCTCTTTGCGTGCCGGAATGTTCACACAAATCAAAGACCAAAGCTTTCCAGTCTCGATAGACAGTGCGAAGGGTTTCATGCTCATGCAACATCACGCCGATGGGCCCCTGTTCACGACCGATATACTCTGAAAGCACCGGAAAGAGCCCTTCTTCCTCTTTTGCAAAGTGTCGTCTGAGCTCTACTTCAAGTACAACCAGACCTTCTCTCAGACGGCGCTGCTCTCTTTTGCTTTGCGCACTCGCAACATTCCAGGGGAGACTTTCGAGATATTGTAAGGTTCGCTCCAATGTTTCCAAACGAAGCAGGGTCATGTGATGGTCATCTTTTAAAAGCCGTATCGGATCACTCTGGCTGCTAATCATGTGGGCGATCTGAGGTTTTTCATTCATTCAGACGATCCTACCGGGAAAAAAGTGCTGACTCGCTAATATCCGTGAACCAGAAAAACGGCCGCCAGGACAACCAGCAAACCCAGGACAAGATTTAATCGGGCAACCCAGCGCACCACTTTTTGAAAAGAATGCGGCCCTCGCTTTTGCCTGCTGAGCGCAATGGACTTCGGCCCTAAAATAAAATCGTGTACCAAAGTCAGGGAGATGACAAGAACAACCAAGGACAGCTTAAACATCAGGCTTGCGCCATAGCTACTCAGAGGGTTGCCGTTTTGATACAGTCGAATCGACCCGGTGAGTACAAGTATCCCTAAAGAAAACCAGCCGCAAACTCTGAAACGCAAACCAATCCGGCTGATTAAATCAATCTTCTGTTTTTGAGGCAGTCCGCTAGCCAAGGCGGGAATCAGAACAATGGCAAAAAAAAGCGTACCTCCGATCCAAAACATTGCAGCAATCACATGGAACCAGGTGATAAAGACCTGTAGCACAATGCCTCTTTTCGGAACAGAGCAATTGTTTACAGGCGATACCGCATAAAAGATGGCCGACCGACCAACAAAGGGGGGTAATGCGGCACCGCCCGTAATCGAGTTCCAAACCTAAAAAATGAATAGAGTCAACATCATCCGAATGTAAACCCTTAGGAGCCTTTCATGTTCATTGAAAATGCCCCTTAGTCCATAAAAATCCGTTCATCCCCTTCTTCAAGCCGATGGTCATCCGATGTGGCCGTATCGATACGGA